>NZ_CAJMDQ010000074.1 GCF_905212195.1 uncultured Anaerotignum sp.
TTGGACATTTGTATTCAGCGGGAGAAAATAACCTTGACAAATCTCGTCTCAGAAGCGGATTTTGGAAAAGTATTGCCGGGATCACGGCTATACAGCTATCCGCCACTACGACGAGGACGACGGATATTCGGGAACCAACTTCAACCGGCCCGGATTCCAGAGGATGCTTGCCGACATCAAGGCGGGCAAGATCAAGCGCGTTGTCGTTAAGGATATGAGCCGGTTCGGGCGTAACTATCTGCAAGTCGGAATGTATACGGAAATGCTGTTTCCAGAGTACGGCGTCCACTTTATTGCCGTCAATGACGGTGTGGACAGTGTGCGCGGGGACAGCGAGTTTACCGCCATCCGCAACGTATTCAATGAAATGTACGCCAAGGACACCAGCAAGAAAATCCGGGCAACGTGGCAATCCAAAGGACGCTCCGGCGAACACCTCACCACTATCCCGCCTTATGGGTACAAGAAAGACCCGGAGAACAAGAAGCGGTGGATCGTGGATGAAGAAGCTGCCGCCGTTGTCCAGAAGATTTTTGCACTGTGCATGGACGGCATGGGGCCGACGCAAATTGCAAAATGGCTCCAAGAAAATAAAGTTCTTTCGCCTGTTGCTTACTGCTACGAAAACGACTTGCCGACAACATCTAAACGGCCAACTGACCCTTATAAATGGGCAACAAAGACGGTAGTGCATATTTTGGAACGCCTTGACTATTTGGGCCATACGGTCAATTTCAAAACCACCAAGCAATCGTTCAAGAGCAAGAAAAAGCTGTGGAATGACCCGTCAGAATGGGTGATCTTCGAGAACACACAGGAACCTATCATTGAGGAAAGTGTGTTTCTGATTGTGCAGAAAATCCGGCAGGGCCGTCGCCGTCCTACCAGAATGGGTGACATGGGAATGTTTTCCGGCCTGCTGTACTGTGCGGATTGCGGCGGCAAGATGTACCTGTGCCGTGCTAATTGCTACAAGCCAGAGCAGGAATATTACATCTGTTCTACCTATCGCAAAGGCCGTACCTTATGTTCGACCCATTCTATCCGGCGCGTTGTCCTTGAAGAAATCGTGCTGCGAAACCTGCGAGAAGCCATTCAGTATGTGACGCAGTATGAGGACGACTTCGTGCAGCGGGCCGCAGATCAAAGCCTGCGGGAACGGGACAAGGAGCTGGCACAAAAGAAAGACACTCTGGCGCAATCGCAAAAGCGGATTGCCGAGCTGGATGTTATCATCAAGCGACTGTATGAGGATAACATTTCCGGCAAGCTCTCCGACGAGCGTTTCATCAAACTGTCCCGTGACTATGAGCTGGAACAGACCAACCTTACAAATCTTGTCGAACATCTGCGGCAGGAAGTCAAGGAACAGGAGAAGCAGAAAGTCAACGTCAGACAGTTTATTGCAGCAGTCAGAAAGTACACCGATATGCAGCAGCTTGACGCTTCCATTCTCCGGGAGTTTGTGGATAAAATTTATATCTCCGAGGTTTACACGCCGGACGAGAACGAGCCACGCATTAAGGTCAGAGAAATTGAGATCGTCTACAACTTCATTGGTGCATTTGATTTTGAGGAAGCAAGGGAGCAATCCCAAGCAGCCCAAAAAGAAAAGAAAACCGGCGTAGCCTAAACTACGCCGATTCTCTCACATAAATGTTTTCTTACGTCACCGCCCCTTTGGCCGGTGGTTTTTATTTTTTCTATCGATGTTGTCTGAATATTATTTCAGATGTGTATGCATATATTCTTCACGGATTTCTGCAGGAACCAGACTGCCGCCTGTTGCCCAAGGGATATGTACGGCATTTGCCATTTTGTCTTTCAGTCCCATTTTTTCGATATATGTCTGCATTTCGGCAGATTTCAGCTGGATAGGGCCCCAGAAGGATGCGCATGCGGAAGGTTCCAGGAAGATGTCTTCTGTGTTAACGATGTCACGCATCAGGTCATAGATATGATAGTCTTCCAGAGAAAGGATACCGGAGAGCAGGTTTTTCATCACGCCGCCAACAAAACCGGAAGCGCGGCCAACTGCCAGACCATCGGCATGAGTCTGACCGCTCAGGCCAAAGTCCTGTACGGAAACTTCGTTTTGCAGACCGGAAGCCATACCAACCAGCATACAAGGTGCCTGTGTGGGTTCAATGAAGAAAACATGAACATTGTCGCCAAAGAGCTGTTTGAAGCCGAAAGCAACACCGCCGGGCGCGCCGCCAACACCACAGGGGATGTAAACAAACAGGGGATGGTCTGCATCAACGGTGATACCTTTTTCTGTAAACTGTTTCTGAATACGTTTTGCAGCAACGGCATAGCCCAGGAACAGAGTTACAGAGTTTTCATCGTCTACAAAATAACTGGAAGGATCTGCGTCAGAATTCTTTCTGCCTACTTCTACAGCTTTGCTGTAGTCATCATTATATTCGATGACTTCTGCACCACGCTGACGAAGGAGATCTTTTTTCCACTGCTTTGCATCAGCAGACATATGTACAATAACATGGAAGCCCAGGGCTGCACTCATGATACCGATGCTCATGCCCAGATTGCCGGTAGAACCAACCTGAATCTTAAACTGGCTGAAAAATTCCTTGAATTCAGGAGAAGCGAATACGGAATAATCATCTGTTGGTTTGATTTTGCCATGTTCCAATGCCAGGTCTTCTGCATGTTTCAATACTTCGTAAATACCGCCTCTTGCTTTGACAGAACCGGAGATTGCCAGATGGCTGTCCTGTTTCAGGAATAAACGTCCGGGAATGGAGGTGCTGTATTCTTCTTCCAACTGTTTCTGCATATGAGGGATTTCTGTCAGGGGAGATTCGATCAAGCCGTTCTGAGGTTCTGTTTCAGGAAAGACTTTTTTGATAAAGGGTGCAAAACGAGCCAATCTTGCTTCGGCATCATCAATATCTGCCATTGTGATGTTGATCTTTGCCAATGCGTCAGCTGTTTTTTCCTGATTTTCATTGATCCAGATGACTTCCTTGCCTTCGCTCACCTGTTCCAGAAGTGCTTTGTTATTGACACGATTCCAAAATGTTTTTTCCATAAGTTTCCCTCCTAAGTATAGGTTTAAGTAAGACAAATGTCTTTCTTGATATCATAACACAAAAAAGGAAATATGTCCTCATTTTTGTACAATATTGTGATTTGGCTGAGGGGAAAAGTTGTGCTGTTTTGTGAGAAATATGATAGGAACGGGATGCGAAGAAAATTAAAAAAAGGGGAACGATGCGAGATTTTCTTTTAAAATTCTAATAAAAAATTTTTTATGGAAAACAAATGAAAACCAAACAAATGGAAAGAAAAAATATGCAAATATCAGAATTAAATTTCTGTAATACATCTCTCGATTCAATTGAACGTAAAATATATTAACAATAATTGATATATCGCTGATTTAGACGAGTTTTATTTGCTTGGAAAATGAAAAAAGATATTATCACAAATTTAATAGAAAATAATTTCTGAAAATTATGCAAAAAGATGCACTTTTCTGCGCGATGCTTGTCAATATATGTAAAAAGTGTTATATTTTAATTGTAACATATATGTGCTGATTATGTATATTTATTGTTTTTTGATTTAGAAGGGGAATTTTGTTTTTAGAACAAGTGAGTAAAGAATGGAAGAGATTAGATTAACATTTGAAAGCATTGATACGTTTTTGCAGAAAAAGGTAGAAGCAGGGAATAAACCAGAAACCATTGTGGAATATCGGCGCATTTTATTGAACTTAAAACAATGGATGTTGCCAGACATAATGATGCGTGAAGAAACTTTGAAACGATGGAAAGTGTACATGCAGTCGGAAAGTAAGTTGGCGGTACGAACCATCAATCGAAGGTTGGCAGTGGTGAATCAGTTTTTGGATTTCTTGGGGCAGAGAAATTGGCAGGTATCGGGGATACCTTTGGAAAAAGGCGAAAAAGCAGTTTTATATCGAGGAGAATATATCCGCTTGCTGCAGGCCGCGAAACAGATGAATAAAGAAAAAATATATTTCATTATGAAGACAATTTGCGTTCTTGGTGTTTCTATGCGTGAGTTCTCTCAACTGACCGTTGACTTTATCAAAAATGGTAGAGGGGAGATTGGTATAGGTGGAAATACCAGACAGATTGTGGTGCCTTCCAGTTTCCAAAAGGAATTGTTGGCTTACTGTGGGCGCAATGATATTCATGATGGTCCTATTTTTCTTTCTCAAAAAGGAGAAGAACTGCATCGCGTTACAGTGAATATGGCGATGAAGCAGTTGTGTCAATCAGCAGGCGTTGCGCCAGAAAAAGCAACTCCCAGCTGTTTGCGGGGGTTGTATGAACAGACACAACAGGAATTACAAGAGAATATTTCCATTTTACTTTTACAGTATTATGAAAAGCTGCTAGAAGCAGATGATATAATGGCAGCTTGGGAAGGGCGTGATTTATGAGACAAGGTTTTTAGAAGAGAAGCAAC
Source organism: uncultured Anaerotignum sp. (assembly GCF_905212195.1). Classification (GTDB taxonomy): domain Bacteria; phylum Bacillota; class Clostridia; order Lachnospirales; family Anaerotignaceae; genus Anaerotignum. The sequence continues at coordinate 4,465 of NZ_CAJMDQ010000074.1, forward strand.
ATAGTATGAGCAAGGAGGAGAAGTATGAAAAGAAAGTTATGGAAACGGCGAGTTTTTGCCTTTCTTGTGATTGCAGCTATGGTCATCCCACAGGGAGTATATGCTGCGGACACAGTGGAAAATAATGCTGCGGAAAATACGATTGCCGAAGACGTACTAGAAAAGGTACATGCAGAAGGTTGCACACTTGATTCAAATCATGAAGGAGAATGTGTGATAGCACCGGCAGAAAGTGAAGAAGAAACTCTGCCAGAAAAAGTACATGAAGATGGTTGTGTGCTGGCTCCTGACCATGAAGGAGAGTGTGAAGTCGAAGAAAAGACAGAAGAAATGGCGATGCTGAAAGCGCCCCAGGATGCGAGAGATGGAGAAAAACAGCATGATATTGAAAATGGCAATGTTGAGCTTGACAACTCTTGCGGGGAAAATTGCCCTGGTCATATTATTACAGGTAGTTCTACAGGGGACGCAAATAAAATAATCGTAAATGGTGGGACACATACCATTACGTTAAAAAATGTCACCATAAATCCTGATGGGCTTTTATCAAATGCATATTCTGCTATGGATATCACAGATAATGCAAAAGTAACTCTTGTTTTAGAGGATAACAATACGCTGAATGGTCACTTAAACCATCCTGGTATTTGGGTGGACGCAGGTGCATCTTTGACTATTGAAGGAACTGGCAGCTTGTATGCTGCAGCACTTGGTGGTACTGCTGGCAATGGTGCAGCGGGCATTGGTAGTGGCAGCGGTACAAATACAAATTTTGGTGACATCACTATCAATAGCGGTACAGTAGAAGCTTATGGTACTGTTGGCGGTGCAGGTATTGGCGGTGGATACGAAACAGGAAACGGTACGGCTACTGGTGATATTACGATTAACGGTGGTTATGTCAAAGCAGTTGGTGGCAGCATTTGGGGAGGCAGTTCCGCCGGTGCAGGTATTGGTGCAGGTGAAAATGCTAATTATGGTGGTACTATAACCATTACTGGCGGTGTTGTTTATGCTGAAAGCGGTAAGGATGATATGCCTAGTATTGGCGGTGGTGGTCATATTACTGGTGATGTAAGTCATGGTACTTTCTCCACAGGAAGCAACGGTAATGCTGTTATTGTAGCTCCTAATGGTATTGGCGCAAAGCAGAATGCTGTAGAATGGGATGGTATTTTTGCAAGCCATGGCAGCAATGAGAACACAGTACGAGTGGAAAATGGCACAGTGGTATTAAATGACAATGATGCTAATATTCAGGTATGGGGAGATCCTGTTCTGGATTATGATTTAACCGTCGAAGATGGAACAACGCTGAAAATCCATAAAGATGATAGAGGCGTTAATAATGCTGTTTCTTTAACGATGAAAGATGGAAACACGCTTACCAATAACGGCACCATTTTACTGGGCAGCAGCGAGAATGAAGAGTCCTATCTGATTTTGGAAGGCGGCGTTGAAAAAACAGCTGGAAATGGTACGTTGAACTGTACCAAACCATCTGCAGTAAAACTTCCGCTGACTGATGAATTGGTTACTATGACCAATGATGATTTGACTTATAATGGGAAAGAACAGAAACCAACAGTTACAGTAAATTTGGACTTGTGGAAATATAAACAGGCTTTCAGTACTCCTGAAGATTATAGTGAAACTTATAATCCTGCAGAAAGCAAAGATGCTGGCGAATACGAAATTACACTGGAAAGCACAGGAACAGGTAATTTGTTGGATGGATCTGTGACAAAAGGTTATACGATCAAAAAAGCAGACTTTAACATCGGTATGCCTTCCACATGGTCTGTACAGGTTGGAGAAACACATCTTCTTTCTAAATTACCAACACCTAACATCAGTATTGATCCTAATATTCAAGATGATATGTCAGAATTGAAAGCAGGTACTTTGGACTGGTTCACAGATGCGAACAGAAAGACACCTGTGACAGATGATTATTTGAAAGATAGACTTGCTGGTGACACGATTGTAATTTATGGCAGATATAGCCATAACGATGGCAATTTCATTAGTCCTAAAGAAGGTCCTTTAGAGATTATAATGACAAACTACAAAGTGCCTAATGTAAGCATTTACGAAGGAGATAAAAAGGTTACACAGTTAGTAAAAACATACGGTGATCCTTCCGTTAATTTGAATGCAAAAATTCATTTGGGCAATAGTGATGAGCCTCCAAAGAGTGAAGTAACTTGGACAAGCAACAATCCTGGTGTAGTATCTGTAGATGAAAATGGGACAGTAACTTTCCTTAGCAAGGGAAGGGCGGTTATCACAGCTACAGTTGCAGAACATGATACAGGTAATCCGGATACCAGTTATGCACAGGCACAAGGACGTGTAGAGATTATTGTAAATCCCAAAGAGATCACTGTAAATGAAACGAATCTGAAACTAAATGGTAAAACGGCAGAAGCAGATAGGACATTTACATGGCCGTATGATGGCATAACAAATATTTCTGTTGGCGATGTAACATTAGATGGTGTGATATCTGATGATGATGTAACAGTTAATGGTTCTGCAGAATTGGATAATGTAAATGAAGGAACAAGAACAGCAACCATTATTTATACGTTATCTGGAGCAGATGCAGCCAATTATGTGTTAACTAAGAACACAAGTGAACGTACCGTTGTGATTACACAAAACCCTGCTAATATGGTTGTGTTGTCTTATGACGCAAATGGCGGTAATGGTTCTATGAATTCTCAGCGTGTACATAAAGGAGATAAGGTAACTGTTTCCACAAATACATTTACAAGAGATCATTATATCTTTGATGGTTGGAATACACAGCCTAATGGAAATGGAACTTCCTATAATGCAGGAGATACATTTGAAATTGATCAGAATATTGTTCTTTATGCACAGTGGAAATCTGATGGTTCTTCTGGTGGCGATGGTGGAGACGGCGGTTCTTCCTCCGGTGGCAGCCACACTTCCAACACATACTGGGTAAGATACCACAACGATGATGATACCGAACGTGACGGCAAATTCATCCCTGGCGAAGAAGTTGCTGTAAAAGGCAATGTATTCGTTGCACCTGTTGGCAAAGTACTGGCAGGCTGGAGTCTGGAAGAAGACGGCAAAGTAGACTACAAAGTAGGAGATACTTTCCGTATGCCTGGCAGCAGCGTAGATCTCTATGCTGTATGGAAAGATGCAGAAACAGAAAGCCACAGCGCATACATCAGCGGTTATCCCGATGGCACTGTAGGCCCTGATAAGACAATCACCCGTGCAGAAGCAGCGACAATGTTCTATAATCTGCTGACAGACAAAACAGGTGATGCAAAAACATTTACAGATGTTCCTGCAAATCAGTGGTATGCAAAAGCAGTTATGACTCTGGCAGGTAAGGGTGTTATCAGTGGTTATCCCGATGGTACATTCAAACCTGATGCATCTATTACCCGTGCAGAATTTGTTACTATGGCAATGAATTTTGCAGATGCTGAAAAAGGCACAGCTTGCAGCTTCCCTGACGTACCTCAGAACATGTGGTACTATGGCGCAATTGCAGGTGCAACACAGAATGGCTGGATCAGCGGTTATCCTGACGGCACATTCGGTCCCGACCGTTACATCACTCGTGCGGAAGTAACAAGTGTCATCAATCGTATGGAAAACCGTGCGGCAGATATGTCCTTTATGTTGGATCATTTGGATGAACTGCGTACATTCAGCGATCTGAGCTTTGGTCATTGGGCATATGGCTCTATGATGGAAGCAGCAAATGGTCATGACTATACAAGAGCAGATGAGAACAGCTATGAATCTTGGGTAGATATCCATTAATTTCATAGGAATCGGACAGCGGCAGGCAACTGCCGCTGTTTTTTTGTATTCATAAGCGGAAACATAGAGGTCTATTGCCAGCATCCCAATGGTAGGGTATAATGCCCATAGAAGAAATTTGGAGGTGTTCAGGTGTATTTATGTGATTATCATACCCATACGGGATTTTCCTGCGACAGTGAGGAATCATTGGAACGTATGTGTGAGCAAGCCATCGCATTGGGATTGCGGGAGTTGGCTGTTACAGACCACGCGGATTTTTTGACCCATGGTGTGTTTGAAGATGAAATAGATTTGGAGAAACGGCAGATTGCTATGGAGTCTGCGCAGCAGAAATATGTTGGGCAGTTGGTGATTCGCAATGGCATTGAATTGGGGCAGCCGCAAGCGAATCCAGAAGAATATCGTCGGTTGATGAACAAGTATTCTTTTGATTTCATCATTGGCTCCATTCATAATCTGGAGAAAGATATGGAATTAGACCGGCTGGATTATGCCGCTGTGGACTTGGAAGAACTTTATGGCCGCTTTTTAGATGCGGAAATTGCATTGGCAAAAGACTACGATTTCGACGTATTGGGGCATATCACATTGCCCCAGCGTTATCTATATCGTCAGTTGGAAAAGCAGGTGGATTTACGACCTTTTGAAAAGCAGTATAAAGACTTGTTTTCTATATTGATAGAGCGGGAAAAAGGCATTGAAGTCAATACATCAGGGCTGTATAAAGGCACAGGAGAAACTTTACCCACACCGCAAGTGCTGAAATGGTATCGTGAATGCGGCGGCAACATCTTGACCGTTGGTTCTGATGCCCATCGTGCCTCTGACTTGGCTTTTGGCATCGAAAAGACATATCAAATGCTTCGAGAACTTGGTTTTTCTCATATTTCCACTTATGAAAACAGAAAGAGAAAGGAACAGATGTTATAATTAGCTGTTCGCAAATAAAAAAGAGGGTATCCCAAAGAATTTTCTAGGGATATCCTCTTTTTGCTGTTATTTTTTTTGTTTTGAATTTCCACGTACATCCACGGGAATCTGTTTGGTTACCATATCATTTCTGACACCTACCAGCCAGCTGGTGAGGTTAGCAGAAGAACAGGAATGGTTAGGGATAATCTGAATTTTATCGCCGATTTTCAGAGAAGTGGTACCGTTTACTTTGATTTTGCCAACTTCTTCCGAAAGGCCATAAACCGTTAATTCAGGATGGTTTTTCACAATGCCGAATCCAGTAACAGCGGCACTGCCATGTGCTCCCTGATCCAGCCCCAGACATTTTGCACCTGCATCGCAAAGGAATACATCTTCGGAAGGATGAGAAATGATGGTAGCAAGAACAGACAGAGAACAGTTAGCTTCTTCCGCACTTCCCAGAGCAATCTGAATGGCATCGTGATAGATGTAATTGCCGGGATGATAAATCTGGATTTCCGGCTGGTCTACAGTCAGAGCAAATGTTGGTGTGGAGCCGCTAGTGACAAAAAAGTCTGTAAATCCGGCAGCTTTCAGGTCAGCTGCGACACTGCCCATGGTTTTTGTTTCCAGCTTTGCAACGGCCTGACGTTCTTCTTGGGTGGTACAGCCATAAACCTGTCCGGGATGTGTGGAAATGCCGAAGAACTTCAGGTGAGAAAATTGCTTCATTTCCTGGGCAAAAGCAACTACCTTGGCAGGCGCAACGCCAAAACGGTGGAAATCCATATCTACAATAATAGAATAGAAAAATGTGATGCCTTCTTTTTCCGCAGCATTTTCCAGCATACGAGCTACATCCAAATGGTCAATGCGGATGATGATGTCCGCCTTACGGGAAAGGGCAGCAAGACGACTGATGTTTTTGGGATTGGCAGGGGGATAGGCATACATGATTTTGCCTGCACCAGCTTCCACAGCCATTTCGCATTCGTCGACGGTGCCGCACAAAAAGCCTTCTGCACCCAATTCCATTTGTTTCTTTAACAGATAACTGCTTTTATGGGTTTTGACCATGGGCCAAAGTGATTTTTTATACTTACTGCATGCCTGCTGATATGTCCGAAGGTTTCTTTCAGCAATATCCAGATCAAGCAAAACAGCAGGGGTTTCCAATTCTGTCATATACATATGCAACACTCCTTTTCGTTGTATTTATTCAAGCACAATGTGGTTAAATTGTCAAGCAATGGGGAGTATCAGAGGGCTGGTATTTTGAAAAAAGCAGTGCTAAAATAGGAAATAGAGAATGGGAAAGGAAGGTGTTTATGATGACAGAAGAAGAAAAAATTTTTGCTGGAAAAATGTTTGACCCAAGAAAACAGGAATTGAAGGACATTAAACATAAAGCCCATATTGCCTGTCAGAAATACAATGCCATGGATGAATATGATCCGGAAAGAAGCCCTATCATTCAGGAGTTTATCGGAAAAATTGGGAAGGTATACTATTTTCAGGGGCCTATCCAGTTCAATTATGGCTCTCATACGTTTATTGGAGAAAACTTTTTTGCCAATTTCAATTTGACGGTCATGGACGACGCACGGATTTACATTGGTGATAATGTATGTTTTGGTCCTAATGTTTCCCTGATGGCAACATCACATCCGCTGATTGCGCAGGAAAGAATGGGCTTGGATGATGAGGGGAAAACCACTATGGCGGAATATGCCGATGAGATTCACATTGGTGATAACGTGTGGATTGCTTGCAATACCGTTGTCATTGGCGGCGTACATATTGGGAATAATGTTGTCATTGGTGCAGGAAGCGTAGTTACAAAGGATATCCCTGATAATTATCTGGCTTACGGCAATCCTTGCAGACCCATTCGACCCATTACAGAGGCTGACAGCAAAAAATCTTTGATTTTGCCAGAAGATATGGAGCATTTTTCCTATAACCTGAAAAAATTTGAAAAGTAAGCAGAACGCTTGTTAGATTTGCTTTCTGAAAGAGAAAAAACCACCGGTTTAAGAGCGTTGCCATAAGAAAACATGAAAAAACCCAGTAAAATCAATGTTTTTTAG
>NZ_CAJMDQ010000075.1 GCF_905212195.1 uncultured Anaerotignum sp.
CCCCGCCGGTAGGGAATTTCACCCTGCCCCGAAGACACTTTTTTCCTACGCATACATTATACCGCTCTTGTGTATTGTCTACAACCGCCAAGGTGACGATAATCTGACCTTACTTTTTGCAATATTTACCAATTGTATTTCTTTTGTGCTTTCATTTTGTTTCATTGATTAGCAGAAACACTTTCATTGAAATAACCATTTCTTTGAGTAAACATTTCCTATTCTTGGAATAAAAATAGTCTCCCTGGATAAATCCATGGAGACTCTGCAAAACTTCTATTTCTTTTTCTTTTGTTTATAATCTACCTATAATAAGGTAGAAATTCTCATTTGTGTAAATATTTGAACATAAAAACATCAATATATTTTTATGCTTCTCCCATAATTTCTACATATACAGTTCTTCTCTGAGGCCCATCAAAATCTACAAGATAAATTTCCTGCGCACCGCCGCAAACAATTTCCCCATCTATTACAGGAAAGGCGCAGTGGTTTCCCATCAGCATACTTTTCAGATGTCCCTGTGAATTGTTTCCAGTAGCGCCGTAATCCGGCAAAAAATGCGCATGGACATAGGGTGCGTCTACGGGCACAACCTTTTCCAGCATTTCGCTGATATCCTTTTCCACGCAAGGAAGGGCTTCATTGACCATAATGCCTGTGGTGGTATGGGCAGTCAATACAAAAGCCAATCCATTCTTTACGCCGCTTTCCGCAACCAGTTTATGGACTTCCTCTGTGATATTGATATATTCCTCAGGGCTTTTGCTGAGTCGCTGGAGTTTTTTCAGAACGACCATGATCCTTCCTCCTCTCCTGTCAGAAAACGCATAGCATTTTTATAATACAGATTTTCTCTTGCCCAATCCCGCATGGGAATTTTATCCAATGCGCGTTTCAGCTTAAAAGCACGGAAACGCGGTGTATTAGACGCAAACATAACCTGTTTATGAAATCCTCTTTCGAACCAGTATTGCCCCATATCTACCGTAAAGAGGCGTTCCATGGATTCTTCCGGAGAATCCATAAACAATACGGATGTATCTGTATAAACATTCGGATATTTGATCATCAGCATCACCATTTCACGAACCCAAGGCCATGCAAAATGAGCAAGACAGCACCGCAGCTTTGGATGGCGGATGAAAACTTCTTCAAATGCCAGAGGATGAGAATATTTGGCAGGGGTATCCGGTTCCCAGGACATGCCCGCATGGAAGATAATTGGTTTATTTCTGCTTTCACACAGTGCGTATATAGGCTCCATGCATTCCTCTGTAGGATAAAATTTCTGTTTGGACGGATTTAGTTTCAATCCCATTAAGCCCAGATCATCAAAGGCATGGCGTAATACTTCCACAGCATCCTCACGGTGAGGATCAACACTTGCAAACCCAATCAAGCGATCAGGATAAGTTGCTACCAGTTTTGCTACCTGTTCATTGTCAACAATCCAGCCACCTTTGGTCGTTGTCACATCCAGAGGCAACAGTGCCGCTTTCGTGATGTTGCCGTAATCCATTTCAGCAAAGGCTTCTTCCCAATCCATGGGGCCTTGCTTCCATACACCAAACGTATCTTTCCGAAATTCCAGTTCTTCTTCATTTTCACAGATATCTTTATAAAAAATCGGATGCAGATGCATATCGATTACCATCAATGTCCCCTCCTTTGCTCAATAAGGTTTGAATTTTGCAATGACGCTGGCTGAAAGCTCCGCGCCTTTTTTCATACAATCTGGAATGCTCCAATCATTCAAAATCCCATAGGTAAATCCGGCGATATAGCTGTCACCGGCGCCTACGGTATTCACCACTTCTGTTTCAGTAATGCCATGGCGATAAAACTGGGTTCCATCATAGCAAAGACTTCCTTTTTCTCCCATGGTAGCTACTACCAAAGACGGCCCCATGTCATAAATCTCTTTGAGCCAATCCTCCAGTTCTGCTTCCGCAATACCATCAGCAGAAAAGAATACATAATCCACATAAGGGAAAATTTCCTCACAATGATATTCGGGATCTTTGGTAAACACAGAAAAATCCATCAGGATTTTTACCCCAGCCGCTTTCCATGCTGGCAAATGTTGCAATGCGTTTCCAAAAAGGTCTGTATGGATAAGGTCATGTTTAGCCGCAAAGCGGAAATCTTCTTCTGTCAAAGCATAATGCTCCATCACGCCATCTATGGAGTCCAGATGGACACGATCTGTACCATTTTTCAGCGCCATACGAGTCAGGCAAGTGGCGCCTTCTTCCGTGCGCAAATGGGAAATATCAATGTTTTCCTCTGACAGAATGCGTTTCATTCCTTCTCCATAAGTATCATCCCCTACGACACTGACAACACTTACAGGAACACCCATCCGACGCAGATGAATTCCCCAGTCAATCCCATTGCCTGTAGGATACCATTCGCCTAAATTTTCATAAACATCAGCACAGCAAAAGCCGACTGCTGCCACTTTTTTCTCAGTCATGATACTTCACTCCATGTCCCCATGCACCATCTACGCCGCATGTTTCAGAAGCAAACGCGGCTGCTTTTTGCAAACAATCCTGAATACAATCTGTTTTTCCTTCTTTTTTCGCCGCAAGATAGCTAACCAGAAATGCTGTGAGCAAGCTATCGCCTGCGCCCATGGTGTCAGCCATTTTCTTTACAGGCACAGCTGCCTGTTCATAATAGCGTTCTCCATCAAAGGCGATACAGCCATCGGCACCTCTAGATGCGCAGACGAAAGAAGGGCCGAGGGAATGAATCCAACACAGCATTTCCTGTATGGATTCCTTGTCCATCTCGCTGCAGGAAAGAAAAGCGTAATCTACATAAGGCGCGACATTTTCAAAATATTCCTTTGGAGAATCATCGGAAAAATCAAAACTGATGGGTACACCTGATTTTTTGATTTTCGGCAGTTCCCGTTCTGCAAAGCTGTAATTGCCACTATGGACTAAATCAAATTGTTTGATATATTCCAAATCAAATCGGCTCAGCACATAGCGATTGTCACCGCGGATGCCGCCCTCATTGCTTTCCAGAAATACCCGATCACCATCAATGACCGTATTTTTAGATGAGCCATTTTCACCGATGAGCTGCAGGCACTTTACCAGTTCCACGCCTTCTTCTTCCAGAGAAGAAATGACATGTTCTCCTGCCTCATCGTTGCCAAAGATTCCCATATATGCGCTTCGTTCCGCACCGAATTTTTTGGCATATACAGCAAAATTTGCCGCATTGCCGCCGGGATACATAATTTTCAAGTGGTCATAACGATCCACCACATTATCTCCAAAACCCAAAACTTTTACAGGATACATCTTATCCCACCTCTTTCTCAATAAGGAACTTTGCCCATATATCTGCGGTAATCCACATCGTGATTGAAAACTTTACCCCTTGCAGAACGCAGTTCGCAGTTCATAGCATAGAACAATACGGGATCCAGATAATCACGAACAGCAGGGTCAATCACATCCATACCATATTCCAGCGCATCCAGCACCATCAATGCGTCTGTATGGGTTTTCAGGAAATCTTCTGCTCTTTCATCCATGGGACGGCATTTGCCGGAGCTTTTCTGCAGGAAATAAAATACACCGTTTTCTGTTACTTCAAAAGGTCCATGGAAGTATTCTCCGCTGTGCAGATAAGCACAATGCTGCCACTGCATTTCCATCAGACTACAGATAGCAAAGCCATAAGTCTGGCTGAAAGTAGCACCGGAGCCAAGGATATACAGGAATTTATGTTCCTGACACATAGCCGCAAAACGGTCACAAAGTTCTGCATTGACTTTTGTTTTTGCCGCTTCTACAATGGCATCCATCTTGTCAATGCCATCCATCAAAGCATCATAAGAGGCAAATTCTTCCTGTGCTGCCAGCAGTTCCGCCGCAATAGAAAGGCTGATGCCACTGGGAATGACGCTTGTTTTCTGGCCTTCTCCCCAAGGGTAAACCCAGGAAATCCAACGATCGCTGTTTGCTGCACTGTCTGGATTATGTGTCATAGTAACGACAGCCGCACCTCTTGCAAGGGACAGTTCCGCTGCTTCCAGTGTTTCTTTTGTGCCGCCGGAATGTGTGCAAAGTACTACCAGACTGTTTTTACCCAGTTTTTTAGGTGTTGCCAAAATGAATTCTTTGCTTGTGTAAATACCGGATTCTACCAGTGTGCTTTCTGCCAGAACCATGCAATGTGCGGGGTAAAGGTCTACCAGAGAGCCACCGCAGGCAACCCAGTAAATCTGGCGAATCTCCCCATATGTTTCTTTGATTGTTTTGATCACGCTTTTTGCGTCCATGATTTTTCCTCCTCATTTTCGTAAATGTATCTTTCAAAATTTTTCATATTTCTGAAATCTGCTGCTTTTGGGTCAGCAAAATATTTTCCATCGGTAATCTCCTGACCCAGACAGTCGTCATACCCATATTCATTCAAAATCTGAATTTCTTTTCCCAAATGGTGTGTACCGTCGCCCCATACAAGATGCCCGTATGGGTCACCATCTATGAAATGCATGTGACGGAGGTCTTTGCCAAAGGTTTCAAACCAGTCTTTCGGGCTTTCTCCTGCCACACTGACTGCACAGAGATCAGCCATGGGTTTTAAATTAAGGCTATTAACTGCATCCAGCATTTGTTTTGTCTGCTCCAGATTCGTAACAATCTGGCTCTCTTCTGGACGCAGGCTTTCCATCACAAGCGTTACGCCATGTTCCTTTGCCTCGTCTGCCAGCCTAGACAGCATTTCTTCACTGCGTTTCCATGCCTCTTCTACTGGCTCGTTCCAGTATCCCCAACCGGAATTGATTTCCATCATAGGCACTGCCAATTCTTCCGCCAGCAAAATGCCATTGCGGAAATATGCAAAACTCCGCTCCCGCAGTTCCTTTTCTTTCGCGCCTACCTGATAGGGATAAAGGCAATTTTCCGGTGTTAAGACACAAACACGCAAGTTTCTAGCCGCAATTTTTTTCCGCAAAACAGCCGCGTCATAGTATCGCATATGATCCAGCCACACATGAGGTGTACCGCACCACAGTTCGATGGTCTGAAATCCTAATTTCTGCTGTGTATCCAGAAAATAATCCAGAGAGTAATTCACATAATGGATATTCATACCGGCAACCTGTTCCCGCCGGATGCTTGGTCTTTCCATTGTCATTGGTCTCCCTCCTTCATGATGTAAGGCAAAAATGCCTGATAATTTCTGGCATCAGCAGCTGCTGGGTCATCGAAATAGCGGAAATCCGTGATTTCCTGACTGATATATCCCTGATAATCATAGCGATTCAACACATCCAGATATCGTTCCAGTGGAAACAGCCCATCTCCCCAGACCAAATGTCCATATGGTCTGCCGTCAACAAAATGTGTGTGCACAATATCCTTGCCCAGCGCAGAGAACCATTCCTCCGGTGTTTCTCCAGCCACGGCCATGGCGATGGTGTCCAGTCCTACTTTCACATTGGGATGATTCACATCCTGCAGAAGCCTGCAAAGTTCTTTCAGCGTAATGATACAGTGGCTTTCTTCCGGTCGAACAGTTTCTACGGCAATGGTAACACCATAGTCCGCCGCCGTTTTTCCCAAAAGGGAAAGACTACGCACTGCCCGATCATAAACTCTTTCGTATTCTTCATCGAAAGTGCCACCGATGCAGTTTGTCAGCAAACGTTTTGTACCAAACATTTCCGCCGCCTCAATGCCCCTTTTGAAATATTCCATGCTTCTGGCATGAAAATTAGGGTCTGGCGCACACATGACATAAGGGTATATGGCGCATTCCGGTGTAAAACAGCCAATGGTCAAGCCATTTTCCTCTGCCAGACGCCGTACTGGTGCCGGATCTTGAAAACCTGTATGATCCAGAAGAAAATGTGGTGCCTGTCCAACCAGCTCAATGGTCTGAAAGCCCGCTTTTGCCTGTGCTTCCAGCATATATTCCAGCGGATAATAAAGATAATGGATGCCCATTGCTGAAAGCTGTTTTCTATGAATCTGCGCCATATGCATACTCCTTTCCTGTACAATTCCTGATGTTTTCTGAAAAAAGAAAAAAGGCATTCAAAACCACATCTTGCGATCCACATCTGTGAAAAGCTACCTACGACGTAGTTTTGAATACCTTTTTGTCCCCTGCCCGGTGCCAAGGGAAGGCAAATATTTTGTTTGCTTTTTTACTCTACCACCAATTTTCCAGAATGTCAATGGCGTTGTCTTAAAAATTTTTAACGCATAAAAATACCATTTTTTTTAATTTTTTGCAAAAATATTCTTGACTTTGTGGATTTCTGTAATTAGAATATGTTCATGGAAAAATACGATTGTAAAAAAATGCACTACACAAACATGCAAAAGTACAAAGGAGAGAGAGATTATGAAAAAGTTTTTAGCAATGACCATGGCTATGGTTGCAGTATTTGGATGTGCTGCATGCGGCAGCAGCACTGATTCTTCTGACGCAGCTTCCACTGGCGAAACAACAGAATATGCCCCTACAGACATTGAATATCATTCTGTTGCTGCCATTCAGGAAAGAGGCGAACTGAAAATTGCTACAGAAGCAACTTTCGCACCCTATGCTTTCAAAGACGCAGACGGTAATCTGGTAGGTCTGGAAGTTTCTCTGGTAAATCAGATCGCAAAAGATATGGGCGTTACATGTGTCATCGATGATATGGCATTTGACTCCGTACTTCCTGCTGTACAGTCTGGTTTGGATGATATTGCTTTCGCAGCACTGACACCTACAGAAGATCGTAAAGAATCCTTCACATTCACAGATTCTTATTTCTCCAATGGTCAGATGTCTCTGGTTCGTGCAGAAGACGCAGACAAATTTGCTGATGAAAGCGCAATGGTTGCTGGCGTAACTGTTGGTGCACAGAAAGGCAGCTATCAGCAGACTGTATGCGAAACACTGTATCCCGACTGCACAGGTCGTTATCTGGAAACAGTACCTGCTATGATCATGGATCTGAAAGCTGGCAACATCGACATCGCTATCATGGATAATGACAATGCTATCGCTTATGCAAACCAGAACGAAGACCTGGTTACAGCTTTCAAAGTTCCTATGCTGGAAGGCGATGAAGAAAGCAACTGCGCAGCAGCGATGAAAGGCAATGATGATCTGGTTACATACATCAACGGTCTGATTGCAGGCTATATCGAAGATGGCTCCATGGAAAAATGGTATGAAGAAGCTGTTCTGATTCAGCAGTCTTTGGTAGAAGCTGAATAATATTTTCCTTTGAAACAAATCGTGCTGTATCCTTACAGCACTTTTGTTTTATATCACAATATGTAAAGAGGAGGCAGAAAGATTGGATCTATTCTCATTTTCCAAAATGGCTGAATTATTCGGCAAATATTATGATCATTTTCTTGGCGGCGCTTATATGGCATTGATTCTTTCTCTGATCACAGTGCTGTGTGCCACCGTTTTTGGTACATTAGTCGCTCTCGGCAAAATGTCCAAATTCAAGCCCTTAAGCTGGTTATTAAGTGCTTATATTGAAATCTTCCGCTCTACTCCCCTGATGGTTCAGGTCATGATCATCTACTTTGGTGCGGCTGCCTGCGGCTGGAAAATCAACGTACCTTTCATGAAAGACTTCAACAGCTTTTTCTGGGGTCTTTTGGTATTGATTCTGAACAGTTCTGCATATGTTGCAGAGATTATTCGAAGCGGTATCAACGCTGTGGATCATGGTCAGGTTGAGGCTGCAAGAAGCCTTGGTATGAGCCATGTTCTGACTTTAAGAATGGTTGTTCTTCCTCAGGCGCTGCGTAATATCCTGCCGGCTCTGATGAATGAATTTGTTGCCATCATCAAAGAAACTTCCATCGTTTCTCTGGTAGGTATCACAGAATTGATGTTCAGTGCAAAGGATGTCATTGCCATCTCCTACCGCACACTGGAACCTTATGTCATTGCGGCAATCCTGTATTTTATCATGGTATTCCCGCTTTCAAAACTGGTTGGATATCTGGAAAGGAGGTTGAATGCAAGTGTCACACGTTAAATCAAACGAAGTGCTTCTGCAGGTGCAAGGGCTGAAAAAACATTTTGGTAAATTAAAAGTCCTGGATGGAATCGATATTGATATCCACAAAGGTGAAGTTGTGGCAGTCATTGGACCTTCCGGTTCCGGGAAAAGTACATTCATCCGCTGTCTCAATCGTTTGGAGGAGCCTACTGACGGCAAAGTGATTTTTGAAGGCAAGCAAATCAACACAAAACATGCCAATATTGATCAGATTCGTCAGAAGATCGGTATGGTATTCCAGAATTTCAATCTTTTTCGAAACATGACAATTCTGCAGAATATCACAGCATCCCCCATTAATGTAAAACACATTCCAAAAGAACAGGCAGAAGCAAATGCCCTGCGTCTGCTGGAACGTGTTGGATTGAAAGATAAAGCACAGGAATATCCTGTTCGTCTTTCTGGTGGTCAGCAGCAGCGTGTTGCCATTGCCAGAGCATTGGCTATGGAACCGGATATCTTGCTTTTTGACGAACCCACCTCTGCATTAGACCCTGAGATGGTTGGTGAAGTACTGGCAGTTATGAAAGAACTGGCGGAAGATGGTATGACAATGGTTGTTGTAACCCATGAAATGGGCTTTGCCCGTGAGGTTTCCGACCGCGTTATCTTCATTGATAAAGGTATCATTCAGGAAGAAAATGAACCCAAAGAATTCTTTGCAAATCCTCAAAATGCGCGACTGCAGGAATTCCTGAAAAAAGTATTATAAGATATACGAAAAATATGGCACAAACTTTTTGGTTACGTCCAGAAAATTTGTGCCATTTATTTTTAAGTTTGCTCATAAAACTTTTCATATTGCAAACTTCGTTCCTATTGTACAAAAAGGCAAAAATAAAAAAGACCGAGGCCATTCCTATGGTTTTCGGTCTTTTTTGTTTTCATTTTTTATCGTTCTGTGCCAGTTGATGCATAATTTCCTTTGTCTGATGGTAGATAGAATCAAATAAAATCCCCTGTTTTCTGTATATCGCAAAGTTCTCTTTTTGAGGCAGGTAACATTTAGACATCTGTACTTTTTCAGATAATGCTTCCCAGCTTGAAATGCTTCCTCCGCTCAGTGCTGCCATCAAAGCATCTCCATAAGCTGCGCCTACAGAAATTCGCGGCACAGAAACTTCACATTCCAAAATATCCGCAAGGCACTGCATCCACACGGAATTCTTTGTTCCTCCGCCAACAGCAAAAATCCGCTTTATTGGCAAACCATGTGCTTTCATCAATTCTATATTAGCTCGGATGGTATAACAAATGCCTTCCAATCCTGCACGTACCATATGCCCTCTTGTATGTCTGCTTTCCAAACCGAAAAAACACCCTCTTGCATTTGGATCGTTCAGCGGTGTTCTTTCCCCCGCAAAATAAGGCAGGCAAAGCAGTCCTTCACTTCCGGCAGGTACTTTTTCTGCTTCCTGCGCCATCTTAGCAAAAGCATTTTTTTCCTCTGCATCTTTATACCATTGTTCTTTCATCCACTGCGTCAACGCGCCTGCCGTATTTGTGCCAGCACAAATACCATAGGTTCCAGGAATGATAAAGGTACCCGGCCATAGTCGTGGTTCCTGAATCATATGGTCGCTCAAATAAATAATATAAGCAGTGGAACCCAGCTGAATCATAACATCTCCCGGCAAGCATAAGCCAGAAGAAATGGCTTCCGCACCAGAATCTCCTGTTCCAGTCAAAACTTTTGTTCCCGGTGCCAATCCTGTTTCTGCTGACGCTTCTTCTGTAACTGCTCCTGCCACTTCTGTAGCCGGTAGAAGTTCTGCCATTTGATCTGCCCTGCAAAAATGCAGACACCCTGTTTCACTGATTTTTCCAGACTTTAAATCGTATAAAGGAAGGAAATCTTCTGCCAGATATGGGTCCAAAACATAGTTCCCTGTCAGTCTGCCACAAAGATATGTAGATGCCGTCACGAACTTATATGCTTTCTCCCAAATATCTTTGTGATGATTCCGAAACCACATAATCTTTGGTGCCACATCGGAACTGCATGGCATATGCCCAAATACCTGTGCCGCACTTTCTCCATAAGTATCCAAAGCCCATTGAATTTCCTGCTCTGCCCTACTATCAATTCCATACAGAATGGCATCATGCATCGCCTTTCCATTTCGATCTACTGGCACACAATCGCAGCCAAGGGCAGAAAAGCCTACACAACCAATGTTCTGCGAAGGAATTTTGCTTTTTTCCAGCAATTCTTTGCATAATTTGCAAAAATCTCCCCACCAGACTTTATCGGCATCCTGAGAAAACCATCCTGCCTGAGGATGCTCCACAGAATGTGATGTTACAGCCATTTCTACAATCTGACCATTTTCGTCGATCAAAACGCCCTTGCTTTCCCTCGTGCCAATATCAATTCCCAGATAATAGGTCATTTGCATTTTCCTCTCCATTTTTTCACAACATCCATAAATTCTTTTACACGGGCAACATCAATAGGATTGTCGAATTTGCCGTCTTTTTTGAAAGTAGAACCAACAAAAGCGCCTTGGCAGCAAGATAGAATTTTTTCGATATTTTCCAATTTGCATCCGGTACCACAAATAACGGGGGTATCTCCCACTACTGTACCTACACGTTCCAATAATTCTGTTTCTGGACCGCAACCAGCAGCAATGCCACCTACGACCATGGCATCTGGTCGACAATTAAAGAGCAGTGACTTCGCCATATCTTCCGTGGTTCGTTCTCCTACGCAAGCATCACCTTCGCTTGTAATAAAATAAAACAATTTCAGGTCATCCAGACGATATGCATTTTTCAAACGCAATGTTTTGGCAATATCGCGGTCTACCAGGCCGAAGTCACCTGCCCACACACCAGTAAACATACAACGCGTGAAAGCCGCTTCTGTGGCCGCACAAAGAGTTATAGACGCATCCCCATCAAATATTGCTTCTGCGCCAAAAGGCACACGAATGTGTTCTCTGAGGGCTCCAATGACCATTCCCATTGCTGCAAGGGTAATAGGCGAAACCTCTTTTTCATAAGGCATGCTGAATTCATTGGTGAACAACACTCCATCTACACCGCCATCCTGAAGGGCATCC
>NZ_CAJMDQ010000076.1 GCF_905212195.1 uncultured Anaerotignum sp.
ACTTTCAGAGGAATTCCGCCATCCTTTTGTACAAATGTTTTTCTGGTAGATACACAAAATACAAAGCATACTGCGACCAGTGAACTGATCATATTATTCACCGCAACATAGGATGACCTTAAATTCAACAGATTAAATATCACAAAATCCATGATCCAGCCAATTCCACTGATTCCAACAAATGCAATTCCCTGCTTTAATAATTTTCTCATACTCTTTTTCCCTGTTAAGCAAAGCCCCTGACTACAAAAACTGTTGCCCCACTTTTCTCTGCTGCCTCTATTCCCACATCCGAATCTTCAAAAATAATTGTATCTTCTTTCAAAATCTGATAATAATCCATGGCCTTACAAAATCCTTCCGGATCCGGTTTTTTCTTTTTTACATCTTCCTGCGAAATAATAAGATCAAACTCATCAAGACGATTATGATATTTTAATATATCCTCACTGTTTTTTCTCGAAGCAGTCGTAACCAGAACAATATAATACTCGTTACGAATTGCATTGATAATCTCAAATAAGTGTTTGTTTTCCACTGTTTCTGAAAGAAAATCACCATAATATTTCTTTTTTAATTCATGCACTTCTTCCATATGGGTCTCACTCTGCATAATCTCTGGAAGAAATGTTTTATAATGTCTCCCATTACACTGATTTGCAAAATACTCATAATCCATCGTATATCCAAACTGTTCTAATGCTTTTTGATATGAAAGAAAATTGACTCTTCTCGTATCATATAATGTTCCATCCAGATCAAATATACAAGCTTTTATCATTTTGTCTTTCATCCTCTCAGGTTCATTCCCAGTTTTTTTGTCTCATAGATCAGTCTTGCCACAGGCAGTCCCACCACGTTGTTATAATCACCACGGATTCCCTTCACATAGGCTCCCCAGGCGCCCTGGATCCCATAGCTTCCGGCTTTGTCCATTGGGTCTTTGCTGTTTACATATTCCTTTATTTCTTCCTCTGTCACCGGATAAAAGCTCACATCTGTGCACTCATGGAAGGTATGAGCTTTCCATCTCCCTTTTTCTCTTATCAGCAAAGTTACACCGGTATATACCTGATGTGTATTCCCCTGCAGCATAGCGAGCATCTCTATTGCAGCTGTCTCATCTGCCGGTTTACCTAAAATCTTACCCTCATAAGATACAACGGTATCTGCACCGATCACAACCACATCTCTCAGATCTCGGTTCTCCTCTTCCTCCAGCGCGTATGCCGTAAACATAGCTTTCTGACGAGAAAGTTCCTCCACCACTTTCGCAGGCTCTGCACTGGTGATCCGTTCTTCCCCGCTGGCAGGCTTCACTTCAAAGGCGACTCCTACCTGGCTTAAAAGTTCCCGCCTCCTGGGAGATGCGGAAGCAAGCACGATTTTCTTCATGTGTAATTCCTCTCTTTCCTGTGTTATCAGTATAACCGTTTCTGTAAATGGGCGCAACCGAAATCGTTGCAGGAGCATTTTGTACTTATCCATTTATTCCTGATGACGACAAAACAAAACAAGCAGTACACCCTGATACCTGTTCACGGTGTACTGCTGTCATATGTTTCGTATTCTTTTTGACAGTTTTTATGCTTTCGGTAATTTGAAAGAGCTCTTCAGAGGCACGATACGGTTGAATACCAGATGATCTTCTGTAGTATCTTTGGTATCTACAATGTAGTAACCGTTACGCATGAACTGATAACGCTGACCTTTCTGTGCACCAGCGATGGATTTTTCAATGATTACATTTTCCTTCACTTCCAGAGAGTTAGGGTTCATAATCATATCGCCGTTAGGATCGTCAGGGTTGTCCAGCATCATGTAGTCATACAGTCTTGCTGTTGCCTTCACGTTGTCGGAAGCGCTTACCCAGTGCAGAGTGCCTTTGACTTTTCTGCCTTCAAAACCACTGCCGCTTCTTGTTTCAGGGTCATATGTGCAGTGTACTTCCACCACATTGCCGTTTTCGTCTTTGACAAAATCGGTGCATGTTACGAAGTAAGCGCCTTTCAGACGAACTTCTTTGCCGGGAGCCAGACGGAAGAATTTTTTCACAGGTTCTTCCATGAAGTCCTCCCGTTCAATATACAGTTCTCTTGTGAAAGGTGCCAGTCTTGTGCCCAGTTCAGGATTTTCAGGGTTGTTTTCCAGTTCCATCATTTCTACCTGATCTTCAGGATAGTTTGTGATAACCAGTTTCAGAGGGTTCAGAACTGCCATGACAACAGGTGCTTTTGCTTTCAGGTCGTCACGGATGCAGTAATCCAGCAGACCACTGTCTACCATGCTGTTTGCTTTGGATACACCGATACGTTCGCAGAAATCGCGGATGGATTCAGGTGTATAACCTCTGCGGCGCAGACCGCTGATGGTCGGCATACGAGGGTCATCCCAGCCGTCAACCAGACCGTCTTCAACCAGCGCACGGAGTTTTCTCTTACTCATAACAGTATTTGTCATACCCAGACGAGCAAATTCAATCTGTCTGGGAGGATTTACGGTATAACCAGCTTCTCTGACTACCCAATCGTACAGAGGACGATGGTCTTCAAATTCCATGGTACAAATGGAGTGGGTAATGCCTTCGATAGCATCTTCCAGAGGATGCGCAAAGTCATACATAGGGTAGATGCACCATTCTGTACCAGTTGTATGGTGAGCCGCATGGGAAATACGATAAAGGACAGGGTCTCTCATGTTGATGTTGGGAGAAGCCATGTCGATCTTCGCACGCAGTGTGTGAGAACCGTCAGGGAATTCCCCTGCTTTCATCCGTTCGAACAGATCCAGGTTTTCTTCCACACTACGATTGCGGTAAGGGCTTTCTTTGCCGGGTGTGCTCAGTGTACCTCTGTACTGACGCATTTCTTCTGCTGTCAGGTCGCATACGAAAGCTTTGCCTTCTTTGATGAGTTTCACTGCCACTTCATAATATTTCTGGAAATAGGAAGATGCGTAGTACAGTCTGTCTTCCCAGTCGAAGCCCAGCCATTTTACGTCTTCCTGAATGCTTTCTACATATTCCACATCTTCTTTTGTGGGGTTGGTGTCGTCAAAACGCAGGTTGCATTTGCCGCCGTAAAGTTTTGCCAGACCAAAGTTCAGGCAAATGGATTTTGCGTGACCAATGTGCAGGTAGCCATTGGGTTCCGGCGGGAAACGGGTATGAATTTTATTCAGTTCCCCTTCCAGGTCTGCCTGGATATAGTTATGTATAAAGTTACCGGTGGCACCCAGACCACTGTTTTCCATTGTTTTTTCTTCTGCCATAGGGTTTTCCCTCCTACTTCCTCTTACATTAAAAATACTTGTCTTTCATTATAATATAGCATGGCATCAAACGCAATAAAAATACATGATTTTTCCTTTCCGCCTCCCGCGCATTGTCAAAGAGGGCAAAAAAATGTATAATGACAGGCGAAGAAACCAAAGGAGGATACAACAATGCTTGCTTTTACCATACCAGACACCAGACACTTTATGGCGCTGCTCTTAAAGGGCGATGCCTTTGACGATTTCGCTTTCCGGCAGGGAGAAATCTCCGCTTTTGCTTACGTTTCCATTGACGGCAAACGGGATTTGGATTATTACGACGAAACCGTCACAGAGCCTTGGTGCAGCTGGAGCGAAATCAAGCCCCTTGTGTTTCAGGCAGTGAAAGGAAAGAAAACACCCAAGAACATGAAGCTTGTCCTTTCCCTTTCTCAGGAAAAAACAGCATCTTTCCCCAACACAAAGGCGCTGTTCTGGAATCTTCTGTTCCGGGAAGATACCTTATTATGTACCCTTTCTGCCGCACAGGAAAGTTTTTCTCTGGATAAGACCCACGAAGCCCAGTGGGAAAGCTGGGTGCTGGACTTTTGCCAACAACATGGCATTGCCATTCAGAAAGAAAATTAATATTTGAAATTTTGTTAGCACTCAATTTGATTGAGTGCTAATTTTTTCTTGACTTTTGTCCTCCGAGTGTTACAATATTCTTTGTAAAGCAGAAAATATATGGATTTTTCCATCTATCAATAGGAGGCTGAATAGTATGAATGAAAAAGGGAATCTTTCCATTAACAGTGAAAATTTCTTACCAATTATCAAAAAATGGCTCTATACCGATAAGGATATTTTCATCCGTGAACTGGTATCCAATGCCTGTGACGCAGTGACCAAGCTGAAAAAGCTCATGATCATGGGGGAAGCAGACCATATCCCCGCTGACGAAAGCTTTTCCGTTCATGTGGTACTGAACAAAGACGAAAAAATCATGCAGATCGTGGATAACGGTATCGGTATGACTGACGAGGAAATCAAGAAATACATCAACCAGATCGCATTCTCCGGCGCAACAGATTTCCTGTCCAAATACGAAGAAAAAGCAGATGGCGACAACGAAATCATCGGTCATTTCGGTCTGGGCTTCTACTCCGCTTTCATGGTAGCCGATAAAGTAGAAATTGATACATTGTCCTACCTGCCCGGCGCAGCAGCAGCAAAATGGAGCTGTGCAGACGGCATCGACTACGAAATGGCAGACGGCACCCGTACCGAACGCGGTACCACTATCACACTGCACGTCAGTGAAGACGGCGAAGAATTCCTGGACGAAAGCAAAATGTACGAAGCACTGCAGAAATACTGCGCATTCATGCCCGTACCCATCTTTATCGATGTCATCACCAATGACGAAGAAAAAGCAGAAAAAGCAGAACCCGAGAAAAAAGACAACACCATCCATATTTCTCAGGAAGAAGCTGCCACACTGACAAAGGACGAAATCCTGGCAAAAGCAAACAAAGATAAAGCAGAAGAAACAGAAAGCGCTGAAGGCAGTGAAAAAGAAGAAGAAAAAGAAGAAGAACCCAAACCTCTGAACGATCCTTCTCCTCTGTGGCTGAAACAGCCCAAGGACTGCACCGATGAAGAATACAAAGCATTCTACCACAAAGTATTCTTCGACCTGAATGACCCTCTGTTCTGGATTCACCTGAACATGGACTATCCTTTCCGTCTGAAAGGTATCCTGTACTTCCCCAAACTGGTGGAACAGATGGATGTTGTGGAAGGTCAGATCAAACTGTACTCCAATCAGGTTTATATCGCAGATAACATCAAAGAAGTGGTTCCCGAATTCCTGCTGCTTCTCAAAGGCGTGCTGGATTGCCCCGACATGCCTCTGAACGTATCCAGAAGCGCACTGCAGAACGACGGCTATGTGGAAAAAATGAACAGCTACATCACCAAGAAAGTAGCGGACAAACTGAATCAGCTCTTCAAAGCAGACAGAACCGCTTACGAAGGCTTCTGGGATGACATCGGCATGTTCTTCAAATACGGCTGCATGCGTGAAGAAAAACTCTATGACAAAATCAAAGACGCACTGCTGTTAAAAACCACCGACGGCGTATACGAAACCGTTGCGGAATATCTGGAAAAGAACAAAGAAAAACACGAAAACAAAATTTTCTTTGTTACCGACGAAGCACAGCAGGCACAGTATATCCGTATGTTCAAAGAACAGGGTCTGGAAGCGGCAATCCTCACTTCTCCTGTGGATAAACCCTTTGTTTCCTTCCTGGAATACAAGAATCCCGGCGTAAAGGTACAGCGTATCGACGCGGACATCACCGATACTTTGCAGGAAAAAACAGAAGGCGAAGAAAGCGAAGCGAAAAAACAGGCAGACGCTTTTGCCAATACCCAGATGGAAAACCTGTTCCGTGGTGTACTGGGCAATGAAAATCTGAAAGTCAAAGCAGAAAACCTGAAAGCGCAGAACGTATCCGCTATGATTCTTTTGAGCGAAGAAAGCCGCCGTATGATGGAAATGATGGAAGCATACGGTGACAACGAAATGTACAAAGCCATGTTTGCACAGGTAAAACCTGACGAAACACTGGTGCTGAACAAATCCAATAAACTGGTACAGTTCCTGATGGACGCAGCAGGCAAAGAAGATAAAAAAGAAGATTGCGACATGATCTGCCATCAGGTATATGATTTGGCACTCATGAGCCACAGAACACTGACCAGCGAAGAAATGACTGCATTCATTGACAGAAGCAATCAGATTCTGGAAAAACTGGCAGAACTGGAAAAATAAAAAACAGCGAATGCAAAACAAAAGCCGAAACCTCTTTTTAGAAGTTTCGGCTTTTTCTTATGGTTTCACTTCACGAACACCATTAATTCCGGTTAATTCCATGAACAATAGCTTCTGCAAATTCTTTCTTTTCTTTCGGCACATAAACGCTATACGCATTTGCAGAGGTATCTACCCCAATGTTATTGATGATCAGCGGATTCCCCCCAAAGGCCACATCTCTGGACATTCTGTTTTGGACAGGATTGTCCACACGCACTTTACATTCCACACCGCTTTCCCGCAGCGCTTCCTTAATGCGCCCTACCAAAACAACATCATACCCCTCATAGATCTTTTTCCATCCAATGTACAACATAAACCATGCGCCTCCTTATCCAATGAAAGATTTTTTCATCTTACAAAGCAATATCCAATTCCACAGGGCAGTGGTCAGACCCCATGATGTCACTGTGGATTTTCGCGTCCTGCAAAGCATCCCGCAGACGCTCGGAAACCACATAATAGTCAATACGCCATCCGGCATTATTCTTTCTGGCGTTGAAACGATAACTCCACCAAGAATATGCCCCTGTCACATCAGGATAAAAATGACGGAAGGTATCCACAAAGCCCGCTTCCAGCAGTTCTGTGAATTTACCTCTTTCTTCGTCTGTAAAGCCTGCGTTTCGGCGGTTCGTAGAAGGATTTTTCAGGTCAATTTCCGTATGTGCCACATTCAGATCGCCGCAGACGATGACAGGTTTTGTTTTGTCCAATTCCTGCAAGTATGCCCGGAAAGCATCGTCCCAAGTCATACGATAATCCAGACGGGCGTTTTCCTGCTGGGAATTTGGGGTGTAAACGGTCACATGATAGAATTTCTCAAACTCCAGTGTAATGACACGCCCCTCTTTGTCATGCTCCTCAATACCCAAGCCGTAAGAAATGGGTTCCTCTTTGGTAAATACCGCCACACCGGAATAGCCTTTCTTTTCCGCATAATTCCAGTACTGGTGATAGCCTTCTGTGGGCAGGTCAATCTGCCCTTCCTGCAATTTTGTTTCCTGTATGGAAAAAATGTCTGCGTCCGCTTCTTTGAAATAATCCAAAAAGCCTTTGCCTACGGCTGCCCGCAGACCATTGACGTTCCATGAAATCATTTTCATCTCAATCCGCTCCTTTTCCTGTTTCTCAAAGTATACCATAATCCTTTCCCCTTGTCTTGTGTCTTTTGCACCAAAGGAGTAAAATAAAATCAGCAAACCCCAAAGCAGCTTTCCCTCTATTTTTTCTTTCTGAAAAGGAGCTGCAACGGCTATCTTCAGAAAAATATTTTTCACGAAGATGCCCACAGGAAAGGAGTTTTATATGAATATTCAGATTTACGGCGCAAAAAAATGTTTCGACACCAAGAAAGCGGAACGGTATTTCAAGGAACGAAAAATCCCTTTTCAGTCCATTGATATCCACCGTTTCGGCATGAGCAAAAGCGTATTCGAATCTGCAAAGCGATGCATCGACGTGGAAGACATGATTGACCGCAAAGCAAAGGCATACAAAGATTTATATATGGATTACATCGACGAGAAAAAACGGGAAGGCACCCTCTTTGAAAATCCTGCCCTTTTTCGGACCCCCATCGTCCGCAACGGAAAGGAATTCACACTGGGTTACTGCCCGGACGTATGGAAAAACTGGGAATAATGAAGGAGGTTTTTGTGTATGAAAATCGCATTGGCACAGCTGGATATGGGTTTTGAGGACAAGGGTTTTGCCATGAAAACCTGTGTGGAGCTCATGGAAAAAGCCGCAGCAAAAGAGGCAGACCTCATTGTCTTTCCTGAAATGACACTGACAGGCTTCACCATGTCCCCTGCAACCTATGGAGAATTAAAGGAAAACAGCAAAACCATTATTTTCTTTCAGGATGTGGCAAAAAAATTCCAGATGGCTGTTGTTTTCGGCGTAATCTTTTTAGAAGATGGAACGGCGCGGAATCACAGCATCGTTATGGACAAAAATGGTCATATTCTGGCGGATTATGCGAAAATTCATCCCTTCTCCTATGGTGCGGAAGCCAAGTATTACAGCGGCGGCCATGAACTGGCATTCTGTCAGGTGGACGGCGTTCCTCTGTCCCCTTTTGTATGTTATGACCTGCGGTTCCCAGAAATCTTTCAGGCTGCTTCCAAAAAGAGCCTTGTTATGACCGTCATCGCCAACTGGCCCGTTGCCCGTGTGGGTCACTGGAAAACACTCCTGCAGGCACGCGCCATTGAAAACCAGAGTTTCATCGTAGGTGTCAACCGCAGCGGCAAAGACCGCACCCTCACTTACACCGGTGACAGCATGCTCATCTCCCCCACAGGGGAAATTTTAGCCCATCTGACAGGGGAAAATGAACTGGCTGTGGTGGAAATCGACCCCAAAGAAGCTGAAGCATATCGGGCAGAATTTCCCCTGAAAGCAGACCGAAAAGAAGACCTTTACAGCCGCTTTTTCGAGGAAACAAAGGCATGATTTGGGAAACACCCCGTCTATATCTGCGGGAACTGACAGAAGCAGACCTGCCCCAGCTGCTGGAAATGATGAACGGACAACGAAATTTTTATGAACGTCAATTTTCTCAAGAAGAACTGCAAAACTGGCTCACCAGACAGCAGCAGCGTTACCGGCAGAACTTTGGCATCTGGGGTGTTTGCCGAAAGGATGATGATGCCCTCATTGGTCAGGCTGGACTGACATTCCAACGTTTTGGCAGACGGATGCTCTGGGAAATTGGCTACGGCATCACACCTTCCCAGTGCAAGAACGGCTATGCCAAAGAAGCCGCTGCCGCCTGTGTGCAGTTTGCCTTTTCTGTCCGCAAAGAACCTGTTGTCTATGCCGTCATCGCTTCTGATAATTACCCTTCCCTTTCCGTGGCCAAAGCCATCGGCATGGCACAGGAAGCGGAAACATTAGACCGCATGGGCAAATCTTATCTGCTTTTTTCCATCCATCGTTGAAAATTTATATAAAGGAGAATTGATATGAGTTTTTCACTGCGCCCCTATACACTGCCGGACTTCACACAGCCTTTTCTGGCTGATGCGCCGGATGTCTGTTTCCAGCCTGCGCCCTTTGACGGTGTGGCACCGGAACAGTATCACGCCATGAGCATTTTCCCAGAATATTTCAAAGTCAACGGCACGTGGCTGCTGGCGGAAGAAAGCCGCATGGACTGCGTCGCTGTTTATGAAAATGGAAAAATCATTGTACGGGAATTCCGTTTGCTGAAAAAGGGCGACCTCATTGCCATCGGACGCACAGAGGACGGTTCTCAGGGCATTTATGTTCATGCCAACGGCTTTTCCGAAGAAAGGGAATTGCAGGAAGTTTTCGCTTTCCGTCAGGGACGTTCCCGGGAAACAGCCTTTTCCAAGGATTATAATGAACTGTACGAAATCCTCCGTCATGACCGTGACCATGGAAAAATCGTCTGGGTGCTGGGGCCCGCTTTCACTTTTGACAAAGACGCAAGGGACGCTTTTTCCAAAATGATTGCAGGAGGATACGTTCATGCCCTTATGGCAGGCAATGCCCTTGCCACCCACGACTTGGAAGGGGCATATCTGAACACCGCACTGGGACAGAACATCTACACCCAGAAAAACCAGCCAAACGGACATTACAACCATCTGGATACCATCAATCGGGTGCGTTTCCATGGAAGCATTCCCGCTTTTCTGGAAAAAGAGCACATCGACAACGGCATCATTTACAACTGCGAAAAATACCATGTGCCTTATGTCCTTGCAGGCTCCATCCGGGATGACGGCCCTTTGCCGCCTGTTTTTGGCAATGTATATGAAGCACAAAATGCTATGCGTGACCAGATTCGCAGCGCTACCACTGTCATTTGCATGGCAACCATGCTCCATACCATTGCCACAGGTAATATGACTCCTTCTTATCGGGTTATGGCAGATGGTACTGTACGGCAGATTTATTTCTATTGTGTAGACATTTCCGAATTTGCCGTTAATAAGCTGGCTGACAGAGGCAGTCTGTCCGCAAGAGGCATCGTCACCAATGTACAGGATTTTATCTGCACCACAGCCAAGGCTTTGGGATTATAAAGATTTGCGGCAAAACACACCCTGCTATTCATAAAAAAATGAAAAAAGCTGGATTCCTTACTATGCAAAGGATTCCAGCTTTTTTATATGATATGTTTTCTTATAAAAATCAGCTTTTTCCATTGAATCAGGCACCGGCCGCCGATTTTTGAATAGGATAGTATAACTGACCAAATGAAAGCGGGGAGTCATCGTGTCCTTTTTTTATCATTGCTGCTGGAGAGGTCCCTTTCCACCTCCCTGCTGTGTGCAAATCTGCTGTCCGTGTCCAACAGGCGGAACCGGAGGAGAAACGGGAGCAACCGGGGAAACAGGGCCCACTGGCGAAACAGGTCCCACCGGAGAAACAGGTCCCACCGGGGAGTCTGGACCAACAGGTATCTCCGGTGACACAGGAGAAACTGGACCTACTGGTGCTACTGGGGCCACTGGAGCCACCGGAGCTACCGGGCCTACGGGACCTACAGGAGCCACTGGTCCTATGGGCAGTATCGGCCCTACAGGTCCTATGGGGGCGACTGGTCCAACAGGAATAACTGGCCCTATGGGTGCAACGGGGCTTACTGGCATAACCGGCCCAACTGGGCCTACTGGGGCTACAGGGGCAATGGGCATGACTGGGCCTACTGGAATTACTGGTGAAACAGGTCCTATCGGTGAAACAGGTTCCACGGGAGCGACTGGCGAAAGAGGAGCCACCGGGCCCACTGGAGCAACC
>NZ_CAJMDQ010000077.1 GCF_905212195.1 uncultured Anaerotignum sp.
CCCTTAAGAAATCAAGGAAAAGAAAAATCAATGTTTTCTTAAGGGGAAGTTGCTTCCATTCATCCGTTCTCTTTTCATTCCGGCACTTTACCGTCACCGCGATAATGAGCGTAAGTCTTTCCGCGCACCTGCACAAACTCCATTTCTGGATAGCGCAGGGCTGTGAGATAACCGCCATAAACACATCCTTGGTCGATGTCAACGGTGTTGTTCACCAAGTCGGGGCGTTCCGCCACCGTATGCCCATAGACCACCAAGGCTTTGCCATGGTAAGACGCCGCCCAGTCCCGTCTTTGGGGTCTGCCGTTTTCATCAGTTTCTCCGGTGGTTTCCCCATAAAGGCACACTGCCCGTATTTTCCCGGAAAAATATCCCATGCTTTCTTCCTGCAAACCGCCATGAACAATGGCCAGACGTTTTTTATCCAGCAAAAGATAATAGCACTGGCTTTCATAGCACTGCATATAGCGAATGCGGAAGGCCTGCCGTTCCTCTCTGCTCAGCTTGTCCAGTTCTGCCACGGTTTTCTCCAGACCATGAGAAATCCGCACACGGTTCCCCAGAAAATAGCGGTACAACTTATTGCAGTGGTTCCCGTGAACCCAGAAACCGCCGTTATATGCCACCTGATCCATCCAGAAATTCAGGCATGCCAAATTCGCAGGGCCTTTATCGGACACATCCCCAACGGAAATGAGCCGCCGTTTATCGGGATGAACGTAAATGCCCTTTTCCTCCCGGTAGCCCAGCTTTTCCACCAGCTGGATGAGCTCGTCATAACAGCCATGGACATCGCCGATGATATCATATTGATTTTCACGGAACTCCAATATACGGAAGTTCCGTTCCCGTCGTTCCTTTTTCATATACACCAATCATTTCTACTTCTGTTTTTTCAATCTTTTTTATCATAACATAAAATCCTCTGTCCGTGCAAAAAAAGTGAAAAAACTTTCCTCCCACTGCATAAAGTAGTGACAGGAGGTGGTATGTATGTATGGAAAGAGAGAGATACCCGCACCCTTTGCGCCCCAGAAACAAAAAGCAAGACCACAGAAAAGCCAAAGAAAGCAAACTTCCGGCGGCTGTTCTCCGGCGGCTGTGCTTCTGCTGTTGGAGCTGCTTTCCCAGTAAAAAAATACGGCACATTTCCTTTTGGGAAAACGTGCCGTATTTTTTCTATTTTACAATCCCATAAGCCCCATGATCTGCTGCATCTGTGCCCGGTCGTTTTCCGGCAGATTTTGAGATACCGCTGCCAGCAGGGCTTTCTGTTCTTCTTTGGAAAGGGTTCCTCCTTGCGCCAAGGCTTCTCCATATTCCAGAAAAACATCCAATCGTTCCAGTCCTGTTTTATCCTTACTTTTTTCCTGGGCTTCCCGAATCAGCCGCAGCCGTTCCTCGCCCAGAGCCTCCATTTGTGCCTTTGTCCAGTCCATCCAATCCCTCCTTTTGTATGAGGATTTCCCTTGCGTCCATGACACGCATAAGGGTATCCAGTCTTGTCTGTTCCCTTTGGGACAGGCAGGGGCGAATGGCGGAAAGCATCTGCCTTCTGCGCACTGATGGCGGCAGGGTATCCCTACTGCGGGCCTGAAGAACGCCTCCCGTCAGCATCCGCCGCATTTCCATGAGCCGCACCACCACATACAGGTCCCTTTGATACTCCTGATCCAGAAACGGAATGGCTGCCATGAGCATATTCTCCTGCTTTTCCCCTTCCTCCATTGCCGGCACTGACTGCGAAGCCTCCTGCGGCGTATCCTGCCCCATGAGCCGGCGCAGTCTTTCCAGCCTGCCTGCCAGCTGCATGCGTTCTGTTTTCCGGTTTTCCTCCATGGTATTCCCTCCATCCTGTCCTTCATCAAAAGATATGCCGCCGGAAGGAAAAAAAGAACCTCTTTCTCATTCCCAAATAACTGCCCACCGCATACTCTGTCAGAAAGGGGGTCTTTCAAATGGAGCATTTTACAGATACCGCCATTTCGTCAAAATCATTCCCCACAGGAAAAGGCATCGGCATTGCCATACTGGACACAGGCATCTCTCCTGTGGCGGATTTTACCATACCAACAGACCGCATCATCGCTTTTCGAGATTTCATCAACGGACGGACAACGCCTTACGACGATAACGGACACGGGACCCATGTGACAGGCGCAAAAAAAAGAAACAACGCCCATGTTGATACACAGGCGCTGCCTCTTCCATTTTCTATAATGCTTTTATATGTAGGAGTTAGAGATTATCCGATTGATTACTGGAACATGAGAAATGCTACCAGTACGATGATGCAAGCATCTACCAAGTGGCTGCAAGCATTTTTACACCACTGCATGATTTTTTCGCCTTCCTTCTTTAACCTAACAGATTAGGCAGGAACATAGAGATTGCCGGTACATAAGTGATCAGCATCAATGTTGCGATCATCAGCACCAGGAAGGGGATGATCCCCTTGATGACCACATCCAGCGTCGTTTCCCCTACACGGGAAGCAACGAACAGGTTTACGCCCAGTGGAGGTGTGATGAAGCCGATTGCCAGGTTGGTTACCATGATGATACCGAAGTGAACGGGGTCAACGCCCAGAGCTGTTACTACAGGGAACAGGATGGGAGCCAGAATCATGATGGCACATACTGTTTCCATGAAGCAGCCTACCAACAGCAGCAGCAGGTTGATGAGCAGAAGGATCAGCACTTTGCTGTCTGTCATAGTTGTCAGCAGAGTTGCAACGGTTGTAGGGATACGACCCAGTGTCAGGACTTTGGAGAAACCAGTTGCGCAGCCGATAACCACCAGAATGGTTGCGGTTGTTTCGCAGGCTCTCTTTGTTACGTCCAGCATCTGTTTGAAGTTCAGTTCTTTATGTACGAACAGACCGATGATCAAGCTGTAAATTACGGATACAGCAGCTGCTTCTGTAGGTGTGAAGATACCGCCGTAGATACCGCCCAGGATGATAACGGGGGACAGCAGTGCCCATTTACCTCTCCATACTTCACGGAGCGCACGGCTGATGCTGAAAGGTTCTGTGTCGCCTTTATAACCAGCTTTTCTTGCATAGAAGTAGCTGTAAGCGATCAGTACCAGACCGATAAGGATACCGGGGATGAAGCCCGCCAGGAACAGGGAGCTTACGGAGCTGTTTACAGTTACGGAGTAAACAACCATAGGGATACTGGGTGGAATGATAACGCCGATGGAACCAGCGGCAGCAATCAGTGCCAGTACGAATTTTTTGTCATAGCCTTTTTCCAGCATGGTAGGAACAACCATACCGCCGACAGCTGCTACAGTTGCCGGGCCGGAACCGGAAATAGCTGCGAAGAACATACATACAACAACGGTTACGATGGCAAGACCGCCGCGGATTCTGCCGAAGAATACGTTGGCAACGTCCAGCAGACGTTTGGAAATACCGCCGCCGCCCATCAATTCACCAGCGAATACGAAGAACGGAATCGCCATGATGGGGAAAGAGTCTGTACCAGTTACCATGTTACGTGCTACAAAGCCCAGTGTCAGCTGGTCTGTAGCGAAGATGTAAGCCAAGGAAGCGATCCCCAGGGAGAAACCGATGGGAACAGTCAAAACAAGGCTGACGATCAATGTGATAAATACCACTGCTGCAATTGCTCCAGTTGTCATGCTTCCTGCACCTCCTCGTGATTATGCAATGCTTTGATTCTTCTGATGATGCACTGAATCTGGCGGATGGCTGTCAGAACGAAGCCAACCAGAGGTGCTGCGTATACGAACTGCATGGGCACATGCAGCGCGGGAGAAATCTGACCGCTGGCTGTGATCTTCTGGAAAACAGTTACGGAAGTAGCTGCGATGAAGATTGCAAAAGCCAGTACGATGACTTCACTGAGGATTTCCACATAAGGACGTGCTTTCTTGGGATAGATATTGATGGCAGCGTCGATGCGGATATGGGCTTCTTTTTTCGCTGTGTAAGCCACAGAGAAATAAACCAGCCATACAAACAGATATCTTGCCATTTCTTCAGACCATGTCAGAGAGCTATGGAATACATAACGCATGACAACCTGAATAAAAATGATAATACTCATCAAAAACATCAAAGGCACGATGAAGCATGCTTCCAGATGTTCATTCAAAAACTTCATACCTTTTTCCCTCCCCTGTATCTTTACGCCGCAGGTGCTGCTTCAACATCGGTTTCTGTTTGTGCCGGTGTATCTGTCGTCTGTTCTGCGGGATACTTTTCTTTCGCTTTTTCGGCTTCGCTGTAAAGCAGATCGATCACTTCAGGATGTTCTACTTTTTCATAAGCCATATCTTTGATGCCTGCGCAAGCAGCTTTCATTTCTTCCACTACTTCAGGGCTCAGTTCAGAATAATTCATGCCGGGATAGTTTTTGATATTTTCCAAAGCAACGGCTTCATATTCGGAACATCTTTCACGTTCATAAGCAACGGCTTCGTCGGAAATTTTCATGATGATATCCTGTTCTTCCGGTGTCAGGCCGTTGAATGTTTCTCCACTCATGAGGATAACGTAAGGAGAATAGATGTGTTTTGTATAAACATAGTATTTCTGTACTTCCTGGAATTTGGACTGCCATGTCAATTCAGCACCGTTGTCCTGACCGTCTACAGTACCCTGCTGCAAAGCGGTGAACAGTTCTGTGAAGGCCATTGGTGTAGGGTTGGCACCATATGCTTTCCACTGTGCCAGCTGCAATTCGTTTTCCATGATACGAATCTTCAGACCTTTCAGGTCAGCCATGGATTCGATGGGTTTGTCTGTGGTGGACAGTGTACGGAAAGAGTTTTCCTGCCACTGCAGCAGCTGGAAACCAACTTCGTTCAGCTGTTCGCCCAGGTAGTCACCCAGTTTGCCGTCCAGTACTTCGTATACCTGCTGTTTGTTTTCGAAAATCCAAGGGATATCCAGACAGTAAATATCATTACAGAAAGCAGCTACTGTTGCGTTTGTTGCCAGTACGATGTCGTAGTCACCAAACTGACAGCTTTCCAACAGTTCACGTTCACTGCCCAATACGTTGTCTGTGTAAATGTCTACTGTCATAGCGCCGTTTGTTTCCTGCTCCAGACGCATCTTAAAGAATTTCGCCGCGTCGATGGTAGCAGGGGCATTGCCCAGGGCATAAATCAAATGTCTGCAATCTTCCTGCAGTTCCACGCCTGATTCAAAGGTAACAGGCTCTACCTTCTTTTCCACAAACCCTGCGGGTGTTGTGGTTTCTGCGGTTTCCTCTTTTTGGCTGCCGCAGCCGGTCATCCCCAGCAGCATGGCAGTTGCCAGCGCCAGAACCCCGATTCTTTTTTTCATACATACTCCTCCCTTATTCTTTAAACTCCTCCCAAAAGCACATCTTTTTTGAAAAGAAGTTCTTTCTTTGCGTTTGAAATAAATATTTTTATCGCAAATAAAACTTCTTTTTTGTTAGATAAAACTTTTTATTAGATTATATTTAATCCAATTCTAATTTTCAATTGGTATTTCCTCTAATTTAAAAACATTTATCCGCCACATAAAAACACTGTTATTATGCATATAGAACAAACATTTTGAATCATTATGCGCTTTTTACAAATGTATACACCCTTTTTTATTCATTTTCCCATTCCAAAAAATCCCATTTTGAAAAAATCATCATTCTTTTTTTCTCTTGGAAGGTGTATCCATTCTCAATAGAAAACGGATGAACACAAATTGTCTATTGAATTTTTGCACAACTGGTTTTACAATAGATATAGAATCGTTATCAAAATTGCATGAACACTGCAAGCAGAGGGGGAGCAAGTAGACATGAGCGAAAAAATTACACTAGCGGATCAGATTTATGCGGACATAAAAAAAGAAATCACTAACAAACAGTTAGTTTCCGGTGAAAAAATCAATATTAAAGAACTGGCAAGAAAATATGGTGTCAGCGATACACCTGTCAAACAGGCACTGCAGCGTCTGGCAGAAGAAAAACTGGTGGTCAATACCCCCAACAAAGGCATGAGTGTGCGTACACTGACGCCTCATGAACTGAATGATACCTTTGACATCCGTCTGATGATGGACAGTTTCTTCATCAAAGACATCATCACCACCCTCAATTACAACAATACCCTGCGCCAGCAGCTTCTGGAAAACATGGAAAAACAGAAACAGTTTATTTCCTGCAACGATTCCACTGTAGACGCAGAAGGCTTTTTCCAGATGGACTTGGAATTCCATATCCTGTATCTGACTGCTTCCGGTAACCAGAAAGCAGTGGAAATCCTCAAAGACCTGCAGCCTTTCACATTCTCTGCTGGCACATACTTCAACCAGCCCCATTATCGCGACTGCGAATGTGTGGAAGAACATCAGGCAATTCTGGATGCAGCCCTTTCTGCTGACCCGGAAGGACTGCGCAAAGCCATTGAAACCCATATCGGCAATTCCCGCAGAGCATTCCAACTGATCTTTAAAGTCAACCAGATGGTTTGATTTTCAAAAAAAACAGCGGAGAAATCTTCTCAGGTTTCTCCGCTGTTTTTTATGTCTTTCTGTTTTTTGCCATTTTCTTTTGGACTGCCGCAAATATCTCCTCTGAAACCAGCGGCACATGGGTATGGCAGACCACCGTCCACTGCTCTTTGGGGCATGGGCGGCTTTTTTTCTGCTTATAACTGATTTTTTCTGTTTTTCCCTGCACCATATTTCCCACATAGACAGGATTTTTCAATATTTTGCATATGGTGGATGCTGTCCAGATGCCTTTCGCCTTTCTTCCGCAGTCCTTCCCCTCCTGCGCCAATGACATAGCTGGGGATAATATGCCGCAGCCATTGAGCACCTCCGCCACGCCTGCGCAGGAAAATCCCAGAAGATACAGCCGAAAGATGCCTGCCACCACCTGCGCCCGTTGGGCACAAGGCACCAACACATGATGGTCAGCCGGACTTTTCTCATAACCATAAGGCGCATAATTTCCCAGATACTGCCCCATTTCCCGTTTCCTGCGAAGAACTGCCCGAATATTATCGGATAATTCCTCACAGTACCATTCGTTGATGAGGCTGTTGATCTGGCTGGCCCGTTTATTCTCCCGTCTTGCCGTATCCACCCCATCCACCACGGACACAAACCGTATTCCCCACAAGGGAAACAACTCATAAAGATACCGTTCCGCCGTCACCAGATTTCGGGTAAAGCGGGATTGAGTTTTGCACAAAATCACAGAAAACCGCCCTTCTCTGCCATGGGTAATGAGTTCCTGAAAGCCGGGGCGATCTTCCCGCAGTCCCGAATAATCCTCATCCACATAGATGCCTGCCACCTGCCACCCCTTCTTCGCCGCATAGGCTAAGAGCAATTCTTTCTGATTGGCAATGCTTTCGCTATCCTTCCCCTCCTGCCGCTGTGCGTCCTCCACTGACAATCTGCAATAAATGGCTGCCCGTTCCATATTTCTCCCCCCTTTTGCCTATGGATATGCAGCACCGCCTGTCCCGTATCCCTTTTTTGCGCCTGCCACCCATGTCACAGGCATTGCCTGCGGCAACGGCACCCTTTCCGGCGGACGATACCGGGGCATTGCCCCACAAGCGCACATCATTTCTCTGAAAATTCTGGATGCCATGGGACAGGGCACTTCTTTGCGCGCCATTCGTGCCATGCGATGGATATTGGACAACGCTCCACAATATAATATAAAAGTAGTCAATTTATCCATAGGCACCAATGACAGAAGGGTTCATCGTCCTCTGCAGGAAGCAGTGGAGTCCCTTTGGCACAAAGGCATTGTGGTGGTGGCTGCCGCGGCCAATCCAGACGGTGGGACGCACTTTCTGCCGCCGCCATCCCTCAGTCCCAGTATTCTTTCCGTAGGCACATGGGAGGACAGAGAATGGTTTCCTGCCAAACAGACCACATCCGTTGGTCAGCCGGATTTATGGGCACATGGGGAAAACATCATCTCTGTTCTTTCGCCGAATTATAACTTTTCCCTGCAAAACCGTTCCAAAAGCAGCATTGTAGACCACAGCTACATCGCCATGAGCGGCGCATCCATGGCAACGCCTATGGTCAGCGGCATGGCTGCCTGCCTGCTGGAGCGATTCCCCAGCCTCACACCCAGTCAGGTGAAACAACGCCTCTGTGCTGCCGCCGAGAAAAACGGTGGTCTTTTGGAGCCTTCCTGTCTGCCTGAATGAAAGGAGCGATTTTTTATGGAAGAAAACAATGTATTCCATCTGGCAAAAGTCCTGCAAAACACGGACAACGCCAGAAATGAACTGCAAACCTTTCTGCAAGCCATGCAGACAAGGGTGGAACAGGATTATCTGCAAAAAATACAGGCTGCGGCAGCCCTTCAGCAGGCAGACGCCGTAGAACATCCGCCGCGGGAAGTGACCCTGCTGCGGGCACTGCGGGCATTCACCGACGATGCCGGCAAAAGCCGACTGGATGAAATCTGCCGCAGTCTGATGCTTTTTCACACCATGGGACAGATTCAGCAGAACGTGGCATATTCTCTGGCGGAAGGCAGCCCTTTGGCTGTCCGTGACCGTTCCGGCGAAACAGGATGTACGCCTTCTCCCCAAACGGTGCGCATGGCAGGTCTGCTGATGATGCTTTCATTGACCGACCGCATATAAAAAAAAGAACCCCCTGTGTCCTTCGATACAGGGGGTATTTGTCTTACATGATTGTCTGACATTTTCTATAGATATATCACAAATGCTGGTTCACAATGAACATATTCATTTTTTTCATGGTGCGGATATCTTCCTTTGAGAAACGGAGGATTTCCTTCAATTCCTCATTTTCTTCCATAATATCCGGCGAAAGGACGAATTTAAAGGATGCCGGCAGCATGGGCTGTATGGAAAGGCCGGAAAACATGCCAATCATGCGCCCTGCGGGGCTAAAGGAGTTGATGGCATAGAGAAATACCCGTTCCATCTTATTATTCTGGTTTTCAAACTGAAAATTGCTGAAAGTATCATAGCGGCGCATGGTGCCGTGATAGAGATACTTACATTTATAACAGTTGGAATAATCGTCCACATCCGCATACAGATCGGCGCTGAACATGCCGTTTTCTCCGGTGCCGCGGATATCGATGACATTGCGGACGATACGGCTGCGGCGGCCGTCATAGAAATAAAGGTACATCCGGGTCTTGCCATGGCGTCTGCCGGAAAGATCCACCCTTGTTTCTGTTTCTTCCACCTCTTTGTCATAATCAATGAGCTGATTGACAGAAATGTCCAATGCATTGGCAATGATGAACAATGTTTCGATGTCAATGGCAATATCCCCGTTCTCATACTTCGATACGGTGGCCTTGCTTTTATTTATAAGTCCTGCAAAGACTTCAATGGTCATATTTTTCATTTTACGATACAAACGGATGCGTTTGCCCACATGTACGCTGATTTCCTTCATAAATCCCCATCACCTGTTTCTCTGTCTTCCCTTTATCCCTGTTTTTTTCTTGTCAGTAAGCATACAACAGGAGGCTTGTCCTCATGAACTTTGACAGCTTTTTGCCGGATGTTCTCAGACAAGTCGTATCTTTTTTCCATTTCTTCCTTTGGTACAAAATCATGATAACCGTTGAAAATCCAATCTTTTTCAGAAAGTTTCCTTCAACGGCTGCAAAAACGAGATTTGTTTTTTCGTTCACATTATACCATAAACCTTTCGGCATTAACAGACTTATTTTGTATTTGCATCAGAACAAAAAAGAGGGTGCGCCAGAGGAAAACGGCTTCCAAAACATGGAAAAATCCATATTTTTTTCACGGTTTTTTCCAAAGATGTTTATTCTAAGTAGAATGTTAAGTTTTTATACAGAAAATATTTATTCATAATTCCCTGCCTGTTTTTCTCATTTTTTTATCAAAGATGCTCACCTTTCGTAAATATTATCCGCCAAAAATATGATAACTTTTGTGTTTTTGCCTAATGTTTCTCAAAAAAAACATGTTTTTCTCAACACTTCATGTACATGCCGTCTATTTCTTCAAAATACAAATTTCCATGAATTTTGCTTTATTTTATTTTCGTTTTTTATTTTTTCACACAGAAAAGTACGTCTTTTCGTTTTTTCAGTATCTTTCGTAATTCTCCGTGCAAACCTCAGGCTTCCTCTGCCAGACGCTCGGCGATGCGGACACCGGTCGGCGTTGCGGCAAGGCCACCCTGGCCGGTCTCCCGCAGATCAGGGGAGAGCAGACTGCCCACGCGGCCCATGGCATCGATGACTTCATCGCAGGGGATGGCGTAATCCACCCCCGCAAGCGCCATATTGGCGCAGGAAACGGCGTTCACGGCACC
>NZ_CAJMDQ010000078.1 GCF_905212195.1 uncultured Anaerotignum sp.
GGAAACAGAATATTGGCAGCGTTGAGAGTGAACAAGAGTTCATGAAGGGGTGCACCACCACGGGTGTATTTCTTTGTGAGCTCTTTTTTCTTGCCGCCGCTAGAAAGGAGGCTTCTGAATGATCACCATTAACGGGAAAACTTTGACCCTGTCCGCACCGAAAACCATTGGTGCCTATCTGGACGAAAACAACTACCGCCGGACATACATCGCAGTGGAAAAAAACGGCGAAATCCTGCCTAAAAGCGAATACGACACCACATATCTCAATGACGGCGATAAGATCGAAATTGTCAGTTTTGTAGGAGGCGGCTGATGATGCACCCATTTACGAAAACAGAAATCTATGAAGCATTGGTGGAACGCCACACAGCAGCCTATCAGGAAAAGCTGGACGCCGGACATGTTGCCATTGCGGGACTGGGCGGACTTGGTTCCAATGTTGCCTTTGCTCTGGCACGCCTTGGGGTGGGACATCTGCACCTCATCGACTTTGACCGTGTAGACCTGACCAATCTGAACCGCCAGCAGTATCTATTGCATCATGTGGGCATGTATAAAACAGATGCCCTGAAAGAACAGCTGCTCCAGATCAATCCTTATCTGGACATCACCACAGACTGTGTAAAAGTGACCAGTGAAAACCTGAAAACCCTTTTTGCCGATGCGGACATCATCTGCGAAGCCTTTGACAACGCAGAAACAAAAGCCATGTTCGTCAACGGCATACTGGAATGTTTTCCTCAGAAAAAACTGGTCTGCGCTTCCGGCATGGCAGGCTTCGGCAGCAGCAACACCATCCATACCCGAAAGATCGGCAGCAATTTTTATCTCTGCGGCGACGAAACCACTGATATTGCCCATGGACAATGTCTCATGGCACCCAGAGCGGCCCTCTGCGCTGCCCATGAATCCAATATGATCGCCCGTCTGCTTCTGGGCGAAGAAACCGTATAATATCTGATTTTGGAAGAAAGAAGGAATTTTATCATGCAGAACAATGACAAACTCATTTTAGGCGGACACGAATTTACATCTCGTTTCATCCTTGGTTCCGGGAAATTTTCTCTGGATCTGGTAAAGGCTTGTGTGGAAAAAGCAGAAGCACAGATCATCACACTGGCTGTACGCCGTGCCAACGAAGGCGGTCTGGCCAACATTCTGGACTATATTCCCGATACCGTTACCCTGCTGCCCAACACTTCCGGCGCGAGAAACGCAGAAGAAGCTGTACGCATTGCGAAACTTTCCAGAGAACTGGGCTGCGGAAACTTTGTCAAAGTAGAAATCATGCGTGACTCCAAATATCTGCTGCCTGATAATCAGGAAACCATCCGTGCCACAGAAAT
This sequence comes from uncultured Anaerotignum sp., assembly GCF_905212195.1. Lineage (GTDB taxonomy): Bacteria > Bacillota > Clostridia > Lachnospirales > Anaerotignaceae > Anaerotignum. The sequence goes on from NZ_CAJMDQ010000078.1 coordinate 1,350, forward strand.
GCTGGCAAAAGACGGCTTCATCGTAATGCCTTACATGTATCCCGATCTGAATGTTGCAAGAGATCTGGAAAATGCCGGTGCGGCCTGCATCATGCCTCTGGGTGCCCCCATTGGTTCCAACAAGGGCCTGTGCACCAAAGAATTTATCCAGATTCTCATTGACGAAATGAGCCTGCCTATCATCGTAGACGCAGGGATCGGCAGACCTTCTCAGGCTTGTGAAGCCATGGAAATGGGTGCCGCTGCCATCATGGCAAACACTGCTGTTGCCACCGCCGGGAACGTTCCTGCCATGGCAGAAGCTTTCAAAAAAGCCATTGAAGCCGGACGCAGTGCTTATCTTTCCGGACTGGGACGCACCATCGAAAGAGGCGCAAGCGCATCCTCACCTCTGACAGGATTCTTAGAGAATTAGGAGGCAGTCAAAATGGAAAATTCACATATCAACGAAAGTATTTTAAGTGAAGAAATTCTGGAAGACCAGAAGAAAAACCGCATCGACCATATGACCTATCTGCCCGGTATGGAAGTGCTGGAATCCGATGTAATGGATCAGGTCGTTGCTGCCATGGAAGCTTATGATTACGACAAGTACACAGAAGCGGATGTACGCCGTGCTTTGGTACACGACAGCCGTACCCCTGAGGATTTCGCCGCACTGCTCTCCCCTGCCGCTCTGCCTCTGCTGGAAGACATCGCACAGGCAGCCCGTGTGGAAACCAGAAAGCATTTTGGTAACAGTGTATACATGTTCACACCTATTTACATCGCCAACTATTGCGAAAACTACTGCATTTACTGCGGTTTCAACTGCCACAACAAAATCAGCCGTGCCCAGCTGAACGAAGATGAAATCGACAAAGAAATGGCAGCTATCGCCAAAACAGGTCTGCAGGAAATCCTGATTCTTACCGGGGAAAGCCGCAGCAAATCCACAGTACAATACATCGGGGAAGCCTGCAAAATCGCAAAGAAATATTTCAAAGTTATTGGTCTGGAAATCTATCCTGTCAACTCCGACGAATACGCATATCTCCATGAATGCGGTGCCGACTATGTGACGGTTTTCCAGGAAACATACAATTCCGATAAATATGAAACACTCCATCTGGCAGGACACAAGCGGATTTTCCCTTACCGTTTGAACGCTCAGGAACGCGCCCTGAAAGGCGGCATGCGTGGTGTTGGTTTTGCTGCATTGCTGGGTCTGGACGACTTCCGCAAAGACGCTTTTGCTACAGGCTATCACGCTTATCTGCTGCAGCGGAAATATCCTCATGCGGAAATTGCTTTCTCCTGTCCCAGACTGCGCCCCATCATCAACAATGACCGCATCAATCCCATGGATGTTCACGAAACCCAGCTTTTACAGGTAGTTTGCGCATATCGTCTGTTCATGCCTTTCGCAAACATCACCATTTCCAGCAGAGAATGTGCCCGTGTCCGTGACAATCTGGTAAATATTGCTGCCACCAAAATTTCTGCAGGTGTCAGTACCGGCATTGGGGAACATTCCGAGGAAACCGAAAAGAAAGGAGACGACCAGTTCGAGATCGATGACGGCAGATCTGTACAGGAAGTATATGACACACTGCTGAAAAACAATCTCCAGCCGGTCATGAGCGATTATATCTATGTATGATGAAGCGTTGTTTTCCCATATCCTTGCGGTGACAAACCGCACCTTAAGCAAACGCCCTTTTCTGGAACAGATAGAAGAAATCTGTAAACACTATCCCAAAGGTCTGATCCTGCGGGAAAAGGACTTGTCAGAAGCAGAATACACCGCTCTGGCAAAAGATGTATTGGCAATCTGCCAGCGTCATAACGTTCCCTGTATCCTGCACACCTATTTCCGTGCAGCAAAAGAACTGGGCTGTGACGCCATCCATCTGCCCCTCCCTCTGCTCCGTGCCCACAAAGAAGAACTTTCCGGTTTTTCTCATGTGGGAACCTCCATTCACGCACCAGCAGAGGCGGAAGAAGCGGAAAAACTGGGGGCAACTTACATCACCGCTGGGCATATTTACGCCACAGACTGCAAAAAAGGGCTTCCCCCCAGAGGACTTGTCTTTCTGGAAGAAGTCTGCCGCAAAGTATCCATTCCTGTTTACGCCATTGGCGGTATCAAAATCAATGAAAAACAATTACAGGAAGTCATGGACTGCGGTGCCAAAGGTGGCTGCATCATGTCTGGCATGATGCAATTATAATAGCTTACTTTCAAATATTTGATAACATATTCCAAGACAGCAGAAGAACAGGGATTCTCCACCCCTGTTCTTCTGTTTTTTTGTCTGTTATTTTATTTTTATTGAAGGAATCAGATTTCCGCGCCGCAGTGACGCAGGAAACGGTCAAATGCCGCCTGACCTTCCGCTGTTCTTTTATATACACCAGCATCTTCCAGAACCTGCGCAAATACCAGACCGATTTCTTCCTGAATGATGCTGTCCAGATTTTCCGCTGTCACAGAATCATATTTTTTCAGGAATTCCTGTGCCCACTGGGCATGGCTGCTGGTTTTTTCGTCTGCTTCCAAATCAGCGCCGGAAAGGATAGCTTCTTTCAGGCACTGCATTTCTTCTTTCAGTCTAGCAGGCAGTACCGCAAGACCCATAACCTCAATCAAGCCGATATTTTCTTTCTTGATATGGTGCAGATGGCTATGAGGATGATATACACCCAGAGGATGTTCTTCTGTGGTGATGTTATTGCGCAGTACCAAATCCAGTTCGTATTTATCGCCGCGTTTTCTTGCGATAGGTGTGATGGTGTTATGAGGTTCTCCATCTGTTTCCGCAAAGATAAAGGCATTTTCATCTGTATAACCACGCCAATTTTTCAGAATCATATCCGCGCAGTCAATCAAACGATGATGGTCTTTATGGGAAATGCGAATAACGGACATAGGCCATTTTACAACGCCCATTTCCACGTCCTCAAAGCCCTTGCAAACTGCTTTCCGTTCCACTTCTGCCCGTTCCATAGCGAAAGTATAACGTCCGCCCTGGAAATGGTCATGGGACAGGATAGAACCGCCTACGATGGGCAAATCTGCGTTGGAGCCTACAAAGTAATGAGGCAGGAAGTTAATGAAATCGAACATTTTCGCAAAAGCATTTCTGTCGATTTTCATAGGTACATGCTGTCCATTGAACACGATGCAGTGTTCATTGTAATACACATAGGGAGAATACTGGAAAAACCAGTCATTTCCCGCGATACGCAGAGGAATGATGCGGTGGTTTTCTCTGGCGGGATGGTTCACCCGACCAGCATAGCCTTCGTTTTCCCGACAAAGCATACATTTGGGATAACCGCTCTGGGGAGCCAGTTTTGCCGCAGCAATGGCTTTGGGGTCTTTTTCCGGCTTAGACAGGTTAATGGTGATGTCGATTTCACCGTATTCTGTCATGGTTTTCCAACGCATATCCTTTTTGATGCGGTATCTGCGGATGTAGTCTGTATTGCAGCTGAAGTCATAATACCAGTCTGTTGCTTTTTCGGGATTTTCTGCGTGAAGTTCACGGAATTTGCCAATGACTTCTCTGGGGAAAGGTGTCATGACACCCATAAGTTTTGTATCGAACAAATCTTTATATACGATGCTGTCAGGAATCAGTTCCCGTTTGCAGGCATCTTCCAGTAGAACAGCCAGAATGGTTTCCAGCTCTGTTTCCGCTTCGCCTGTGGGTTCTTCATAAGCATCCAGTTTCATTTCATCTATCAAACGGTTGATGACATAAGGCACATCCGCTTCTGTAATGAGCCCTGTTCTGACGCCATAGAGCGCCAAATCTCGAATTGCTTTATATACCATATCTTTCCCCTTTCTCAAAAACCATTGGGGTGATTTTTGTGCCAATTCCATGCTGTGGAAATGATTTCTTCCAGACTGTCATGCTGAGGATTCCAGCCCAGCACTTTTTTCGCTTTCTCACTGGAAGCAATGAGCTGTGCAGGGTCACCGGCACGACGTGCCACTTCTTTTGCAGGAATGGGATGGCCTGTTACTTTTCTTGCGGTTTCGATAACTTCTCTTACAGAGAAACCAACGCCGTTGCCCAGATTGAAGATGTCGCTCTGACCGCCTTTCAGCAGATAATCTACTGCCAGAATGTGGGCATCTGCCAAGTCTGTTACATGGATGTAGTCACGGATACATGTGCCATCGGGTGTGGGATAGTCATTGCCGAAAATGCTAATGAATTCACGCTGACCATTAGGCACCTGCAAAATCAAAGGAATCAGATGGCTTTCGGGGTTATGTGCTTCCCCAATGTTGCCGCTGACATGAGCGCCACAAGCGTTAAAGTAACGCAGGGATACATAACGCAGGCCTGTTGCGTTGCCTGTCCATTTGAACATTTTTTCCATTGCCAGTTTTGTTTCGCCGTAAGGATTGGTAGGTTCTGTACGGTCGTTTTCCAGAATGGGTACCCGTTCTGGTTCGCCATAAGTCGCAGCTGTGGAGGAGAATACGAATTTGTCCACACCGTTAGCTACCATAACTTCCAGCATATCTCTTGTTTTGCTCAAGTTGTTTTCATAATATTTCAGGGGATTTTCCACACTTTCCCCTACCAGAGAATAAGCGGCGAAATGGATAACCGCTTCGATATTTTCTTTCTGGAACACATCGTTCAGGAAAGGCTTATCGGAAATATCGCCTTTATAGAACTTTGCGTCAGGATGTACCGCTTCTGCATGTCCTGTTTCCAGATTATCCACAACCACTACTTCTCTGCCTGCTTCACACAGGGCATATACCGTATGAGAACCGATATAGCCTGCGCCACCCAATACCAAAATTGCCATAGAGCATCCCTCCTATTTTTCTCAAACCTTCATCAATTCTGTACCGCCTGCGGGACGAATGGACAGCACATGGCATCTGCCCTTACCCACAGCTTTTTCCATCTGTTCCACAAAACCTGCCAGCATTTCCTGAGGCACAAAAGCCTGAATGGTGCCGGCAAAACCGCCGCCATGAACACGGTAAGCGCCTTTACCTTCCAATGCCGCTTCACAAGCCGCCAGTGCATAAGCAACTTCCTGATGTTCCACGCTGCCGGAAACATACACATTCTGCAGATACATGAAAGAAGAATAGCCAGATTCTTTCACCAGAGATAAGAACTTATCAAAATCTCCTGCTTCCAGTGCTGCCGCTTCGTCAATGGCTCTCTGGTTGTCTTTCAGGAAATGGTACGCACGCAGTGTTGCACGGTCACCTGCTTTTTCCCGAACAGCAGCCATATCTGTCAAAAAGTCTGCCAGAGCCACTTCCCGCAGCACTTCTTTGCCAAAATGTGCCGCTACCTGACGCATTTCCATAGGTATAGCAGAATATTCATCGGACAGATCTGCATGGTCTGCGCCGCTGTCGATGATACACAAAGCATAGCCTGCTTTTGTGAAATCAAAATCCAGTTTTCTTACGACGGGATTTGCGTTATCCCGGAAATCAATGGCAACAACGCCGCCTACGGAAGAGGCTGTCTGGTCCATAAGACCACTCATTTTGCCAAAGTACACATTTTCTGCATACTGACCAATCTGTGCAATTTCCACAGGTGTCAGTTTATTTTCACAATACAGTGCGTTAATGACCGTACCCACCAGCACTTCATAAGCTGCAGAAGAAGAAATGCCGGAGCCTTTCAGTACATTGGAAACGGTATACATATCCAGACCGCCCAGTGCATAGCCCATCTGTGTGATTTTTGAAGCTACCCCACGAATGAGGGAAGCTGTTGTGTTGATTTCTTCTTTTTTTACTTCCAGATCGTCCAGAGAAATTTCTTCCATGCCGTAGCCTTCGGAGAAAATACGGATGATGCGGCTGTCATTTTTCGCTGCCGCGCCGAAAATATCCAAATCAACTGCCGCCGCCAGCACACAACCATGCTGATGGTCTGTATGGTTGCCACCGATTTCCGTTCTGCCGGGTGCGCTGAAAAAACGCTCCGCTTCTTTGCCAAATGTATCTGCAAAGCCTTTTTCCGCATCTGCCATCCGTCCCAGATAAAAATCCGGCTGTGCTTCAAAACGGGGATAAGCTGCCAAAAGGCTTTCTTTGTTCCAATTTTGTTTCATGGTGTTCCTCCTGTTTTATCGATAAATAACCCCTGCCACAATGGCAACGACCAAAGCCACTGCAATAACTGCCACCACAATGTTCATGGTCTTTAAGGAAACATTGATATGGGAATACAGGTTATATTTCGCACCTGTAAAAGCACTTTCTTTCTGTTTCAGTTCGATTTCTTTTTCTTCTAGGGCTTTTTCCCGTTCTTCCAATTCATGTATCCGCTGTTCCAGTTCCTCCGGGTTTACAGGTTTTTGTGTATCTGTCACAAAATCCCTCCTTTGTTTTTATGGCTTCAAATTGCAACAATTCCCCCGTAGTCAAACGGGGGAATTTTCCTATCACATCTTACCGAAAAAATTATTTCTTTGCAATATACTTACGTACGTCGATGGCAACGGCCAGAATGATGATCAGACCTTTGATGATGTACTGCAGATATGCGTTAACGCCCAGATAGTACAGGCTGTAGTTGATTACCTGCAGGATGATAACACCGATCAGGATACCGGGGATGGTACCAACACCACCGGAGAAGGATACACCACCGATAACGCAGCCGGAGATGGCATCCAGGTCATAGTTGGTACCTGTAGCTGTTGTTACACTCTGGATACGACCAGCTTCCAGGAAAGCTGCGATACCATAGAGGATACCAGCTACCAGATAAATCATCATGATGTTTTTCGCTACGTTTACACCGGATACGGCAGCCGCTTCCGGGTTACCGCCGATAGCGAACATGTTTTTACCCAAAGTGGTTTTATTCCATACAAACCACATAATTACCGCACAAATTACCATGAAGTAAACCAGATGAGGGATACCCAGCCAGTAGCCGTTTACCAGTTCGATATATCTGGGGTCCAGGCTGGCGATAGGCTGTGCGCCGCCCTTCTGGCTATCGATGTACAGACACAGAGCACCATATGCTATGAGCTGCGTACCTAACGAAATAATAAATGCATGCATGTGCAGTTTTGCTACACCAAAGCCGTTCAGCAGACAGAAAGCCACACAAACAACGATGGACAGCAGCAAAGGCAGAACCAGTGGCAGGGGTTCTGTAATCTGAGGATACATACGGGATGCGTATGTAACACTCTGCAATAAGGATGCGGAGATTGCAGCACCACAACCCAGGATACGACCAGCAGACAAGTCAGTACCTGCCAATACGATCATACCAGCAACACCCAGCGCCAGAATACCTCTGGTGGAAGCCTGTGCCAAAATTTTCAAAAAGTTATTCTTAGACAAAAATGTAGGGTCAGCCGCAATAACACCAATGATCATGATGATCAGGATGATATACAGAGCATAGTCCAGCAGCAGTTCCTGCCAGGTTTTATCCCCTTTGAAACTCTTTAATTTTTCCATTCTTTTTTACCTCCCCATTATACATATTTTGCTGCCAGACGCATGATTTCTTCCTGTGTTGCGTCTTTGACATCCAAAATACCAGCCAAGTGACCATTGCTCATAACCATGATTCTGTCGCAGATCCCCAACAGTTCCGGCATTTCGGAAGAAACCACGATAACGCCTTTATCTTCCTGCGCCAGATCAATGATCAGCTGATAGATTTCGTATTTCGCACCTACGTCAATACCGCGGGTGGGCTCGTCCAGAAGCAGTACTTCCGGTTTTGTCAGCAGCCATCTGCCCAAAATTACCTTCTGCTGGTTACCGCCGGAAAGTGAACGGATATGGGTTTTCTGGCTAGGGGGTTTTACATGCATACTGTCAATAACCCACTTGGTGTCTTCTTTCATTTTTGCGTTGGAAAGCAGAAGACCTTTCCGATAGTTTTTGATATTGGCAATGACAGAGTTGAACTGGATGCTCATGCCGCCGAAAATACCTGTGGCACGACGTTCTTCTGTCAGCAGCGCAAAGCCGTTTTTGATGGCTGTCTTTGCGTCTTTATTCACAACCTTTTTGCCATGCATGTACATTTCGCCGCTCTGATGATGGGCAATACCGAAAATGGTTTCCAGAAGTTCTGTTCTTCTGCTGCCCACCAGACCTGCCACGCCAAGGATTTCGCCTTTACGCAGCTGGAAACTTACATCCATACAGGTAGGCATATATTTCCCTGTCAGATTTTTTACATCCAGCAGGACTTCGCCGGGTTTGTTTGTTTTCGGCGGGAAACGGTCTGTCAGGTCACGACCTACCATAAGCTGAATGATCTTATCTGTTGTCAGATCTTTTGCATTTTCTGTTGCGATCCACTTACCGTCACGCATGATGGTAACTTCGTCGGAAATCTGCAAAATTTCTTCCATCTTATGACTGATGTAAACCATTGCAACGCCTCTGTCACGCAGTTTATTGATGATGCGGAACAGATGCTCTACTTCTTCATGGGTCAATGAGGATGTAGGTTCGTCCAATACAAGAATTTTTGCATTATATGATACGGCCTTTGCGATTTCTACCATCTGTCTCTGGGATACGCTCAGTTTGCCGATGATTGTCTTAGGGTTAACGGGGATTTCCAGTTCCTCGAATACTTTCTGTGTTTCCTGATACATTTTTTTATGGCTGACCAGTCCACCCTGTTTGGGGAAACGACCCAGCCAGATATTTTCCATAACGCTGCGCTTCAGTACCTGATTCAGTTCCTGGTGTACCATTGCTACACCATTATCCAGCGCATTTT
>NZ_CAJMDQ010000079.1 GCF_905212195.1 uncultured Anaerotignum sp.
GCATATTTTGAAATACAACTTCAACATATTTGTAATCTGTCTGTAATATAACAAAAAAAGACAAGCATTTCTGCTTGTCTTATCAGTGGGCGGAGAAGGATTCGAACCTTCGAAGCTATCGCAACAGATTTACAGTCTGCCCCCTTTGGCCACTCGGGAATCCACCCATATAATGGAATCATTTTCCGTTTATGAATTTCCGACCTGACATTGTTTGCAATGTCACGAGGAAATGAATGGAAAATGATGGAATGGTTTTTCCTTTCCTTCGGAAAGGAAAAAATAAACCTTATTTTTGTGTAGTTATTTTTCTACAATCACTCATTCCCGTTTCCAGAAATAAGAAAAAAGCCGATGATCGGACTCGAACCGATAACCTGCTGATTACAAGTCAGCTGCTCTGCCAATTGAGCCACATCGGCATGTGTTTTGCACTCGAACCGAATGCAAGAATAATATTATCATAACCTTTTCCATTCGTCAAGCACTTTTTTAAAAAAACCGGCAGAAATTTTTTCCTGCCGGCAAAGTTCTTTATCAACCGTATTTTACTGTCAGATTTACATAGGAAATATGTTCCCGCATAGCGGAATATGCTGTCTGATAATCGCCGTTTTTGATGGCTTCCAGAATTTTCCCATGCAGTTCGATGGTCACGTCGATAACTCTTGGATTCTGTGTCAAAGACTCCCGCATAGCAAGGCGGATGCCTTTTTCAAAAGATTCCTTCGCCGCGATCATGGTACTGATCAGCAGTTTATTATGTGTTGCCGCAGAAACCTGCATATGGAACATAGAGTCATAATCTACGAACAGGTTCACATCATTGCGGTAAGCAATCATTTTCTCATAGCAATGGGTCAGCTGTGCAATATCCTCTGCTGTGGCACGTTTTGCCGCATAGCTTGCTGTTTCCCCTTCCAGCATATACCGAAATTCCAACAGGTCATTCAAGTCGGAATTTTCCACCGTGATGCTAAAAGGCGCAATGTTGACGATATTATCGATCTCATTGACGAATGTGCCTGCCTTTGAGCGGCGGATAAAGCCGAAAACTGCCAGTGCTGTATAGGCTTCCCGCAAAGTGCTTCTGCCCACCCCCAGCATTTCGCTGACAATGTTTTCATTGGGCATCATATATCCCGCAGGGAGCTTTCCTTCAATAATCAATTCTTTTAATCTTTGGAACAGTGTCTGTGAAATATTATGTTTTCCCAGGTCTTTTTTCAGGTACTCCGCCTGTTCCATCAAATAATCGCGCCCCATGCCGCTTCCTCCTTACATTTTCTGTATTTTTATTCATTTTCTCTTTTGTACTTTCCATATTATTTTAGCACCGCTGTCAACTTCCCGCAAGCCTTTCCGCAGACTTTCCCGAAACTTTATACCATTTTCACAAGGGAAACTGCATTTTTAATTAATCTATTTCCTTGGGAAACACATATTCGTCCTGAATCTGTTCCAAAGGGATATTTTTGTCCAAAAGGAAGCAGGCTGTTTCCTCATGAATTTCCTTCAGGCGTTCATAATCCTTGGGACGCACCACCTGATACCGTTCGCTTTCCGGCAGTGTGAGCATCTCATAGACACTCCGCACCACAAAATGATTTTCGTTTTCCGCATTGCGGAACTGGGTCCAAATGGGCACAAAGGAAACTTCCTTCACTTCCGCCGGATTGTCCGCCACCTGTTCCACAGTCAGATGGAGCACGATGGAAGCGTTTCTGGGGGGTGTTGTCTGGGAAGAAATGAAATTTCCCAGAGAATAAATGATGAAGCCGTCATGGACGCCGTCACCGTGGTCCACCTGACGGTATTCCATCCGCTGGAGCACATGAGGGTGGCTTGCCAGCACAATATCCGCGCCAGCGGCAAACATACTATCTGCCCATTCCACAAAAATATCATTAGGCACCGTTTCGTACTCATTGCCCATATGGGGCAGCACCACAACAACATCCGCCAATTCCTGCGCTTTTGTGATATCCGCCATGAGGGTATCGTCAATGAGGTTCACCAGATAATCTTCCGGCACAGGAATGCCGTTGGTGCCGTAGGTAGCCGATACAAAAGCAAAATTGATGCCATTGACTTCCTTGGTATAAATGGTATCCCTTGCCTCCTGAGAAGCGTAAGTGCCCACATGGTCGATGTCATAGGCATCCAGCTGGGCAATGGTTCGTTTCAAGCCCGCTTCTCCCGTATCCATGCTGTGATTATTGGCAGTGGTCAGCAGATTGAATCCCGCGTCCTTCACCGCATCCAGAAAGCTGTCCGGCGTATTGAAGCAAGGGAAAGAAGCGTATTCTTTATCCGGCCCCCCGAAAGTCAATTCCAGATTGCCGATAACGAAGTCATAGCCCTCGAAATACCGCTTCACATCCTGAAAATTATGCATGAAGTCATAAGTCCCCGTTGCCGGGTCATAGGCTTCCTCGTACTGGTAATCATGAACCATGATATCCCCTACCACCGCCATGGTGACTTCCTTCACCACAGGCTCCGTATTTCCTGCCTCTGCCGTATATTCCGCCTTTGCCCCGCCGCAGCCGCAGAGCAGGAACGCCGCCGCCAGCAGCATCCACCGTTTTTTCATGACAAAACCCCCTTTTCTTCGACAATTTCATTACAGCCAGTATATCATGATTCCGGCTCTGTCACAGTATTTTTCCCATAAAAAAAGGAGCGGAAAGGCTCCTTTTTTCCTCCCGCTCAATCTTCCATCTGTTCCTTGATGGTAGGCGCAATCTTGCCTTTTTTTACCTGACGTCTGGAAAAGAAATAAGTCGCCAGACACAAGACCACAGGAATGAGCAAAAACAGGAACGCGCCCAAGTCGTGCATATATGCCCCCACAAAAACAGAGATAATCAGCAGCAGCACCGGCAGGATAAGACCTGTCCATTTTGCATTTTTTCTGGTGGCAATGACCCCTTCCATAAACACCACCAATACAAAAAGCGTAAATGTGCAGCCCAGATCATACAAAAAACCTAACATGCTTTTTCTCCTCCTGTTTCATTGGGTTTATAGCTATCATACCACTGCCTTTGATTATTTTCAACAAAAAATCTCATTTTCTTTCAATTTCTTTGTCTAATTCTTACATTTTCTTCCAGTTGTCAGGCAAACAAAAAAACTGCTGCCTTTTGGATGAAAAAAGCAGCAGTTTTGTGAATTATTTTCACAACCTGTGATATTTAGAATTTTCCGCCGCCACCGCCGAAGTTATGGCCGCCGCTGGAGAAGGTAGAGGAGCCGCCGCCCCAAGAAGAAGAACCATGGTCATCATTCTTCGGGATGGGTGTTCTGGTGGTATGGGTGGTCACGAAGGAATCCCGGTTCACATGGAAATGAACGCCGTTTTCCTTCAGATATGCCCTACCATCGGTGAAAGGTTTCACGTTGTTATGGCTTTTGCGCATGAACACCACAGAAACCCCAGCCACCACAAGGGCAAAAATCAGGGAAATGCCCACATAAGCCAGCACGTTCCGGCTTTCCTGTTCTTTTTGGTATTCAGACTGGTAGGCTTCCGGGTCTGCCAGATATTTCTGGTATTCCCCACAGTAATATTCCACATCTGTCAGGAATGTGGACATGGCGTCGTAATATGCCCCGTCAGAAAGGCTGGGGCGGACTTCATTCCAAATCTTGTCGATGTAATAATCGGTGAAAATGCGGATACCTTCGCCGGAAGTGACCATCTGGGCATCCCGACTGCCCATATCGATGATGAACACAATGCCGTCCTGTTCCTCACCATAGCCAAAATCCCCGTCCAAAAAGAACTGTGCCGCATATTCTCTGGCTTCCAGACCTTGGGTATCTGTAGTCGTCAGGAAAATCACATCCAGACCATAGGTTTCCCCGATGGCTTCTGCTCGGGAAGTCAGGTCTGCCGCTTCTTCCTGAGTATAAAGACCTGCATTGTCGAACACATGGCCTTCCATACGCCCGAAAGCAGTCAGGCTGCCCGTCAAACAAAGGATCAGGGTCAGCAAACATACCAAACCTGTTTTTCTCATGCCATGCCACCTCCAATCAGCCATGCCAGCAGAAAGACAACCACAAAGGCAATAACGAATATCAGCAGGAACCATTTGACACTGCGTCCTGTATCGCAGGGCAGTTCCCCCACGATTTTCCCTGTCTGTCCGTTCATGGCAAAGAGATATTTCTTATCTTTGAAATTGCTGACCAGCATCCATACTGGCAGCAGCAGATACGCCTGCTGGTCAGATCTGTAGTTAGTGTTGCACTGTACGCTATGTACCACATCATACCGTCTGCCTTCTTCGGCGGCGCGGTTTTCGATGCCTCTGGAAACCCGGTCTTTCATGCGTTCGAAAAGGTCTTTAGGCTCATAAGTATATTTTTCCGCCAGATAGCCGCTGAGGTACCGCATATCAAAGGGTTCCACCTTGGTAAAGTCAAAGGGCTCCAATGCATCCATGAGGGCGTCCTCCATATTTTCTGACGCATCCAGAGGGATATTCTCAAAGTCCATGGTGCCAGCCCGATGGATATGGTATAAATCCGTTTTGGTGTAATTATAATTGCTGTCGCTCCACATCATATGGTTTTCCCCTGTGGCGTGATAATCGAAGTCCGCTTTGCAGTCAAAGAGCCAATAAGGCACATAAACGCCCGTGATTTTCTCCAGACGCTGTTGGGATGTAAAACCCTTCGGCAGGAGTTTTTTGCCCTTACACAGCTTCAGAAAGGCTTCCTGCGCCTGTTTTTTATCCGTTGCAAAGGGAATCATCGCCGAGGGATGATATTTTCCGCTGAACTGCTGAGGGTTTACGGTGGGATTGCCGCAGAACACGCAGAATGTAGCCGCTGTTACGTCGTCGGTGACGATTTCCGCGCCGCAGTTCGGGCAGCTGTATGCCCGGAGATGTTCCTGATCCTTGCCTTCTGCCACATGTTCCTGACAGTCAAAGGCCACATTTTCCGCCTTGCCGCTGTCGCCGGGACTGACGGTATAGCCGCTGCTTTCCGTATCTGCCCCGCGCTTTTCCAGTTCTTCCTTGGTATATGATGAATCGCAATAATCACAGACCCATTTCCCCTGTCCGCCGTCGTAACGCAGATATGCGCCGCAGCCGGGGCAAAGATAGGTAATGCCTTCTGCCATAATAATGCCCTCCTTTTTCCATTTGGGTATAAGACAATGTTTCGCCTTTTCTGCTGGTTTTCCTTCTTTTTGATACAAAACAGGGCGGAAATGTATCCTTTCCGCCCCGTTTGATATTCCATTTTATGATTTTTTATGCTTCTGTATCTTCAGAAACAGCAGTTTCTTCGTTTTCTGCGCTTTCCGCAGCCGCTTCTGCTTCTTTTTCTGCCAGTTCTGCCAGTTCTTCTTCCTCGGATTCGATGTCGTCCTCGGTGATTTTGGCAATGCCTACCACACTGACGCCTTCATCCAGATTCATGAGTTTGACACCCTGAGAAACTCTGCCGATGGTAGAAATATCCGCCCCCCGCAGTCGGATGATGACACCTTCGGAAGTGATGAGCATCACTTCTTCATTTTCTTCCAGCATCAAAACGCCGGTGAGGAGTCCTGTTTTTTCTGTGAGCTGATGAATCTTCACACCCATACCGCCACGGTACTGGACTTTGAATTCATCAGGCACCGTCCGTTTGCCGAAGCCTTTTTCCGTTACGTTCAGGACTTTGGCTGTAGGGCTCATTTTGACAGCGGAAACCAGATAATCCCCTTCTTTCAGGGAGATGGCTTTCACGCCGGTGGCTGTTCTGCCCATAGGGCGCACGTCTTTTTCACTGAAACGGATGCCCATGCCATTTCTGGTTGCTGCCAGAATTTCGTCTTCCCCTTCGGTGGTCATGACGGAAATCAAGCTATCGTCTTCACGCAGGTTAATGGCAATCAAGCCGCCTTTGCGGATATTGCTGTAGCTTGCCATATCTGTTTTCTTGATGAGGCCCTGTTTTGTGAGCATTACCAGATAACGGTCTTCACGGAATTCCTTCACGGGAATGACCGCTGTGACAGATTCATCCGGTGCGATTTCCAGCAGGTTGACGATGGCCATACCCCTTGCAGTTCTGCCTGCTTCGGGTACTTCGTAGCCTTTCAGGCGGTACACTCTGCCATGGTCTGTGAAGAACAGAATGGTGTCGTGAGTGGAGCACAGGAACAGGTCTTTCACGAAGTCCTCATCCCTTGTCTGCATACCAACGATACCACGTCCGCCACGGTTCTGGCTCTTATAAGTCATGAGCGGTGTACGTTTTACATAGTTCAGGTTAGACAGTGTAAATACGCATGTTTCCTCGTCAATAAGGTCTTCCACGTCGATTTCGCCGGGGTTTGCCACCAGCTGAGTACGGCGGGGGTCTGCGTATTTTGCTTTGATATCCTGCATTTCATCGCGGATCACGCCAAGCAGTTTGGCTTCGTCCGCCAGCAGGGATTTATAATAAGCGATTTTTTCCTGCAAATCTTTATATTCTGCGTCGATTTTTTCGTGTTCCAGACCCTGCAGTCTGCGCAGCTGCATTTCCAGAATGGCCTGTGCCTGAATTTCAGACAGACCAAAGCGTTCCATCAAACGTTCCTTTGCATCATCGTAGCTGGTACGGATGATGCGGATGACTTCGTCGATATTGGAAATGGCAATCCGCAAGCCTTCCAGAATATGAGCACGTTTTTCCGCCTTATCCAGATTGAATTTTGTCCGGCGGGTTACCACTTCTTCCTGATGTTTCAGGTATTCAGACAGCATCTGCTGGAGATTCAGCACCGCAGGCTTGCCGTTTACCAGTGCAATCATGATAGCGCCGAAGCTTTCCTGCAGCTGGGTATATTTATAAAGCTGATTCAGGATAACGTTTGCGTTAGCGTCTTTTTTCAGCTCGATGATAATCTGGATATCATCACCGGCGGAAGCGTCGTACAAATCGCTGATGCCATCCACACGTTTTTCTTTGACCAGTTCGGCGATCTTTTCAATCAAACGGAGTTTATTGACCATGTAAGGGATTTCCGTTACGACGATTTTTTCTCTGCCGTTGCCCATGGGCTGGATTTCCGCTGTGGAACGCACCAAGATTTTACCGCGTCCGGTACGATATGCAGCGCGAATGCCGCTTTTGCCCAGAATGGTGGCACCGGTGGGGAAGTCAGGGCCTTTGATATATTCCATCAGTTCTTCCACATCAGTTTCCTTGCCGTTGATTTTATTGTCAATCATGACGGTCAGGCCGTCGATGACTTCTCCCAGATTATGAGGAGGGATGTTTGTTGCCATACCAACGGCGATACCGGAGGAACCGTTCACCAGCAGGTTTGGAATTCTTGCAGGCAGAACCACAGGTTCTTTTTCCGTTTCGTCGTAGTTGGGCACAAAATCTACCGTATCTTTTTCGATGTCCGCCAGCATGGCTGCTGCCACCTTGGACATACGGGCTTCGGTGTAACGGGCTGCCGCTGCGCCGTAGCCATCAATGGAGCCAAAGTTCCCGTGACCGTCTACCAGCATATAGCGCATGGAAAAATTCTGTGCCATACGCACCATTGCCTGATAGATGGAGCTGTCGCCGTGGGGGTGGTATTTACCCATGGTATCACCGGTGATACGGGCAGACTTTTTATAGGGTTTATTGGGCTCCAGATTCATTTCGTTCATGGAGTAGAGAATTCTTCTCTGTACAGGCTTCAGACCGTCACGGACATCGGGCAGTGCTCTGGCTACGATAACGCTCATGGCGTAGTCGATATAGCACTTTTTCATTTCCTCGTTGATGTCTATGGAAACGACCTTATCCATCTCGTTGTTTACTTCACTCATGGTTTCACCTCAATCCCTTTCATCAGAAGTCCATTTCCGCATACTGCGCGTTTTCCTCGATAAATTCCCGTCTGGGTTCCACACTGTCCCCCATGAGCATGCTGAAGATTTCATCTGCCAAAAGGGCGTCGCTGATGTCAACTTTTTTCAAAATACGGTGTTCCACGGCCATGGTAGTGTCACGGAGCTGGTCATAGTCCATTTCACCCAGACCTTTGTACCGCTGTACGTCTTTGATGTTATCTCTGCCGATTTCCTTGTAAAGTTCTTCCAGCTGGATGTCGTCATAAACGTAATAATGCTTTTTGTTCTTCTCTACCCGATAGAGAGGAGGCTGTGCGATATATACCTTGCCTTCCTCGATAAGCTGGGGCATATAGCGATAGAAGAATGTCAGAAGCAGTGTACGGATATGAGCGCCGTCCACGTCGGCATCGGTCATGATAACGATTTTATGATAACGGAGTTTTTCAATGTCAAAATCCTCAGAAATGCCTGTACCGAATGCGGTAATCATATTGCGGATTTCCTCACTGTTGAGGATTCTGTCCAGTCTTGCTTTTTCCACGTTCAAAATTTTACCGCGCAGAGGCAGGATAGCCTGTGTTTTGGGGTCACGGGCTTTGATGGCAGAACCGCCCGCGGAATTCCCTTCGACGATATAGATTTCGCATTCGTAAGGGTCACGGCTGGTGCAGTCTGTGAGTTTGCCGGGCATACGGGTATTTTCCAGACCTGTTTTGCGGCGGACAAGTTCTCTTGCCTTTCTGGCCGCGTCACGGGCTCTGGAAGCCATAAGGCCTTTTTCGATGATGATTTTACCCACTGCCGGGTTTTCTTCCAGGAAATAGGTCAAATATTCGCTTAAAACGGCTTCTACGGCGCCTTTTGCCTCGCTGGTGCCCAGTTTTGCCTTTGTCTGGCCTTCAAACTGAGGGTCGCCCACTTTGATGCTGACAACGGCGGTCATGCCTTCTCGCACGTCATCGCCGGAAAGTTTCTTGTCGGAATCCTTGATGATGCCGATTTTTTTGCCGTAGTCGTTGATGGTCTTGGTCAGACCGGATTTAAAGCCCACCAGATGGGTACCGCCATCGGGGGTGTTGATGTTGTTAACGAAGGTAAAGATATTTTCTGTGTAGCCGTCGTTATGCTGGAAAGCCACTTCCACCAGCACGCCGTCCTTTTCGCCGCTGGCGTAGAAAATATTGTCATAAAGAGGCTGACGGCTTTTGTTGATATACGCAACAAATTCCTTGATGCCGCCTTCGTAGTGGAAGGAACGGTTCTGTTCCTTGCCTTCCCGCAGGTCGATGAGGTTGATTTTCAGGCCTTTTGTCAGGAAAGCGGTTTCTCTGAGGCGCTGTTTCAGGACATCATAGGTAAACACCGTTTCTTCAAAAATTTCCGGGTCGGGCAGGAAATGAACGAAGGTACCGTGTTTGTCTGTGGTGCCGATTTCGTGAACAGGGCAAAGGACATTGCCTCTTTCGTATTTCTGTTCATAGATTTTGCCGTCGGTATAGACGTTGACATAGAGCCATGTGGACAGGGCGTTTACAACGGATGCACCAACGCCGTGAAGACCGCCGGATACTTTATATCCGCCGCCGCCGAATTTACCGCCTGCATGCAGTATGGTGAATACAACCTCCAAAGCGGAAATACCTTTCTGGTGGTGGATGCCTACAGGGATACCACGGCCATTATCCAATACGGAAATGGAGTTGTCGGGGTGGATGGTAACAGTGATTTCTGTACAGAAGCCTGCCAGGGCTTCGTCCACGGCATTATCCACGATTTCGTATACCAGATGGTGGAGCCCCTTTTCACTGGTGGAGCCGATATACATGCCCGGGCGTTTGCGCACCGCTTCCAGACCTTCTAAGACCTGGATTTGGCTTTCATTATATTCTGCTGACATATTTTCCTCTCCTCACATAATCTTGGCAATTTCCCAGATTTTCAGGAAAAATTGCCCCAAAAAAATCGGATGTTCCTGCATCCGGTAAATCATAGTGGTATTATATCATAAAAACATTGATTTTTCAAGGTTTAAGCGGCTTGAGTTAAATCCTTTTATGAGATTTTTATGTAGGAATTTTAGATTGATCGCTGTGATGTTGAATATCGGGAATGGCATCTTGGATGCTCATTGGACCCAATCTAAAGAGCAGAGAAATTTGATAAGGAGGTGTAACCAAGCCCACGATGAGAACATAAAGTTCTCACATGGGTTTTTGTCGTGTTAGAGAGATGCATGTAATTAAAACAATTTTATAT
>NZ_CAJMDQ010000080.1 GCF_905212195.1 uncultured Anaerotignum sp.
TTTAATCTTTTCTAAGAATTAACTTTTAAATATCGGACAATCATCGTTCTATATCCGGTATATTTTCTCAAATTTCAAAGCAAAATTTGGATTTTTTGTCCTATGTAAAATATTTTACAAAAGTAAGGGGGTTCTTTTTCTTATGTTAAATAATAGAAGTACGCGGGGAGCACTTCTTTGTATATTCAGTGCCTGCCTATGGGGCTTTACCGGTACCGTTGGACAATTTCTTTTTCAGCAGATGGGCATTTCTTCCAAGTGGCTGGCCTCCAATCGTATGTTGGCCGCGGGTGTTTTTCTTCTAATATATATCTATTGGCGCAGAGGAAGAGAAATTTTTGACATTTGGAAAAATAAAAAAGATGCAAAAGACATGTTGTTATTCAGCTTAATCGGGATGTTGTTTATGCAGTACGGTTATTTTCTTGCCATTGGGCATTCCAATGCTGCCACAGCTACCGTTCTGCAGTATCTGGCGCCTGTAATGATTGTCGTTTATGTTTCCATACGGTATCATAAAATTCCATCCTTATTTGAATTCTCCGCTGTGCTCTGCGCGCTCCTGGGAACATTCCTGTTGGCAACCCACGGAAATGTAAAAAGTTTGTCTATTTCTCCACTGGCTTTATTTTGGGGACTGCTTTCTGCCGTTGCTCTGGCCTTTTACACCGTATTCCCCAAAAATCTGCTGCGGAAATATGACACCATACTCCTCATTGCCTGGGGTATGTTAATCGGCGGCATCTGTACCAATTTTGTTGCACCCTTCTGGCATTTCGAAGGGACTCTCAATCTGGTTTCCATTGGATGTATCCTTTTTGTCATATTCTTTGGTGCCATGCTGCCCTATTTGACTTTCCTTTACGGTGTAAAATATATTGGTCCCACAAAATCCAGTCTGCTGGCTTCTGTTGAACCATTATCCTCTACAGCTGCATCGGTCCTTTGGCTCCACACTCATTTGGAATGGATTGACTATATCGGCATTGCCTGCATCATTGCAACCGTATTCCTTCTTTCCGTTCAGCCAAAACCCAAAATGAAAAAACAAAAAAGTATTCAATAAAAAAAGCCTGAAATTCTTAAATCAGAATTTCAGGCTTTTCTATTATGCAATCAATTATTTATAACGATGCAGAACATGGTCTACGATACCAACAATCTTGCCGCCTTCCAGATATACACGAGGCACTCTCTTTGTGATAACACAAGTTAATTCATAGTTGATGGTATGCAGTTTATTTGCCAGTTCTTCGATAGGCAGGACTTCGTCGCCCTGTTTACCGAATACAACAACTTCATCGCCCATTTTTACGCCGGGAATATCTGTTACGTCCAGCATGCACTGGTCCATGCAGATTCTGCCAACAACGGGAGCAAATTTGCCGTTTACCAGCATTCTTGCATCATTAGACAGGTTTCTGTTGTAACCGTCTGCATAGCCGATGGGTACGGTCGCGATGATTCTGTCTGTTTCTGCTGTGTATGTTCTGCCGTAAGACAGCTGAGAACCTGCAGGAACATGTTTTACCAGACCGATAGTGGTTTTCAGTGTCATCAGAGGCTTCAAGTCAATTCTGCCTTCGCATTCGTCAGAAGGAAGCATACCGTATGTAATGATACCGGAACGGCACATATCCAGATGTTTTTCAGGATAAGAAATGATGGTAGCACTGTTTGCGCAATGACGCAGACCAATGTCAACGCCTGCTTCTTTCAGTGCGTCTGTCATTTTCATGAAACGATGGAACTGCATATCTGTAAATGCAGGGTTATCGCCCTGATATGCATCTGCAACGGCGTGATGGGTAAAGATACCTGTAATATGGATATTGGGCATTTTGCTCACTTCAATGATTTCTTTCAGGGATTCTTCAAAATTTTCATCATCTGTCTGGAAACCAACACGTGTCATACCTGTATCCAGTTTGATATGGCCATCTACAACAACGCCAGCTTTTGCTGCTGCTTCCTGAAGGGCTTTGCAGTATTCCATGCCAATCAGCGCCTGTGTAATCTTCTGTTCTGCAAGAATATTTGCACAGTCAACGGGAGTATATCCTAAAATCAGAATGGGCTTTGTAATACCTTCTGTACGCAGGCTCATACCTTCTTCGATATTGGAAACACCAAACCAGTCAAAACCTGCTGCTTCCAGTTTACGGGCTATAAAACCATCGCCATGACCATAGCAGTCTGCTTTGACGATACCCATAACTTTCTGACCATCTTTCATTTTGGCTTTGATGCTCTTAATATTATAGTCCAGCGCATCCAAGTCAATTTCTGCCCAAGTTCTTCTAATAAAATCCATCTTCATACGCTTCCTTTCTGAATTGTCTGTTAAACAAAGACAAACGTTTTTGTTTCAGCATGTACATTATAACATACAATGAATTTTTTTGCAATAATGGACTAAATTATTTGTTGATGTATGACATCTTTTAGACAAAATTAACAGAAAATTAACTTACGCAAGGTAAAAACGTGAGAACAGCTCAAAGACACTTTTCAGACCTTCATCCACATCTGCCACATGGTCTGCATCCCCTACAACGGCATAAGAAAGTCTTTCATCCATCAAAGCCATGGCGATTTCACTGGTAGAAACAGAATCGGAACCGCATGCCAGAATCAAATGATCCGCTGTAACGAAAAATGGCTGGCTACCAATGGAAATCATGACCTTTTTCCCATCAAAAGAAGTCACTTTTGTATCACACATGGTCTGAACGCCTGCCTGCTTCAGACCGTTCAGCAAAGGTCTTGCCATTGCCCCCAGTTCTGCCCCCATACGGCTGTTTGCTTCCAAAATTTTAATTTTTGCTTCAGGCAGTTTTTCCACCAAAAATTCTGCCACTTCCAGCCCTAAAGAACTGCCGCCTACAATGACAATCTGCCCCTCACCATAAGGTTTCAAGGCTTCTTCATCCATTCGCAGCACATCCTGTGCCAACTGATAAGTTGTGCTGTCCATGCCTTCAATCTGAGGAATCACTGGCTCACTGCCCATTGCCAGCACTGTGAGATAAGGTTTCTTTTCCATCACAGTGTCCACATCAGCTTCTTTGCCAAGGATAATGTTAACGCCCAATTCTTTCAATGTATGTTCCAGATAGGAAACGAAAGTGCCGATTTCTTCTTTTCTGGGAGGTAATTTTGCCAGATTCAGCTGACCACCCAGTTGATCTTCCTTACAAACCAATGTTGTTAAGAAACCGCGTTCAGCAGACTTTTTCGCAGCATACATGCCTGCAGGGCCACCGCCAATGACAAGGACTTCTTTTCTGGTAGCAATTTTTCTGCGCTGATTTTCCATATATTCATTGCCTGCTTCAGGACAGAATGCGCAGTGCAGCTCTTTGCCCTTCAAAACATCCATAATACAGTGATTGCAAGCCTGACAAGGGTTAAACATCTCCTGTTTCTGCAATTTTTCCACATAATGAGCATCTGCAAGGAAAGCTCTTGCGGAACCTACAAAGTCACACACTCCTTCTTCCAAAACCCTTTCTGCTGTTTCTGCATCCTGAATGCGGTTGCATGCAATGACAGGCACGGAAGTATATTTTTTCACTGCTCCAGCCAGTGGCGCATAGGCTCCTTTAGATACGTAGAAGGAAATCTGTTCCACAGGAGATTCATGCCAGCCGCCTGTTACAGTAATGGCATCAATCAAGCCTTCTTTTTCCGCTTTTCTGCAAAAGACAATGGTATCTGTCAGTTCATAACCGCCATCCAGCATCTGTGCGCCAGAAACTTTTATCAAAACGGGATAATCCCCCACAGATTCTCTTACCGCCTGCAAAACTTCCAAAGGATACGCCATTCCTTTGTCTTCTCCCATACCATATTTGTCTGTCCGTAAATTAGTAATAGGAGAAAGGAATTCAGACAGCAGATATCCTGCGGAAGCACTGATTTCCACTGCATCTACGCCGTTTTCTTTACAAAATGCTGCTGCTTTTGCAAAGTCTGCCTTTGTCTGCATCAAATCTTCCTCTGTCATTTCCTTTGGTTCTTCGCGGAAAATGGGAGAAGCCACTGCAGATGGTGCCAGAAGCGGCTTATCCCCATGATTTTTTCTGCTTTCGTTTCTACCACAATGGAATAACTGTACAATCAATTTACAATCATGTTGGTGCAGACGTTCCGCCAATGTTTTCAGGCTATTTCCGTCTAATGTATCTGCATGGTACATGCCTTTCAGTGCACCTGCATCATTCACACCTAAAACCATAGTGACTGCTGCTGCCCCGCCCTTTGCACGTTCTTCGTAAAAGGCATATTCTCGTTCTGTCAGCGCATCGCCTTCAGCGAAACCTGTATGCATAGCCAGCATAATCCAGCGATTTTTCAATTCCAAATTTCTAATTTTAGCGGATGAAAACTGCATTTCAAATCCTCCTTTATTCGTAAAAAAATCATACCATTCTTTTCTTTTCAGCATACCACAGAACACTCTTTTTTACCATAAAAAAGGAACTCTCTAAAGCAACTTCCCCTTAAGAAAACATTGATTTTCCTTTTTCTTGATTTCTTAAGGGGAATTGCAACGGCTTTCTTTATAAGAAAATAGAGCCGATAAATCCTTTACAAAAGAAGAAAGCTGAAATCCTTGTACTACAAAGATTTCAGCTTTCTTTATTTTCTTATGAAGAAGCCTCAAACGAGAACTCCTTGTGTTCCATTATGCAGAAATAAAGGAATTAGCAGCCTTCTTTCATTTCTTTCAGACCCATCAAACCTTCTGCAAACAGTTTTGCATCCATCAGTTTGATTTCGCCGTTAGCATCTCTGTCAACGATGGGTTCGAAATCCATCATATCCAAGATCTGTGTCTGCAGGTCGATACCAGGAGCGATTTCTGTCAGGTGCATACCATCTTCTTTCAGCTGGAATACGCATCTTTCTGTGATGTACATAACTTCCTGTTTGTTCTGCAGAGCGATATCGCCGTTGAATGTGATCTGTTCAACGTCTTTCAGGAATTTTTTCTGTTTACCTTCCTGAGCGATAACTACTTTACCATCTTCAACTTTTACTTTCAGGCCGCCGGCTGTGAAAGTACCGCAGAAGAATACTTTGTGTGTGTTCTGAGTGATGTTGATGAAGCCGCCGCAACCAGCGATTCTAGGACCGAATCTGGAAACGTTGATGTTACCATGGCCGTCACATTCTGCCAGACCCAGGTAGCACAGATCCAGACCGCCGCCATCATAGAAGTCGAACTGATAACCCTGATCCAGCAGAGCGTCTGCGTTGTAAGCAGAACCGAATCTGATGCCGCCAGCGGGAACGCCGCCAACAGCGCCGCCTTCTACTGTCAGTGTCATGAAGTCGCCGATACCTTCTTCGTTAGCAACAGATGCAACATATTCAGGAGCACCTACGCCCAGGTTAACTGCAACGTCTTTTTCCAGTTCCATTGCACCACGACGACCAATGATCTTTTTAGCGCTCAGAGGCAGGGGTTCGGGAGCAACGTCAGGCATACGTTTTTCACCGGACAGAGTAGGATCGTATTCGCAATCCAGTGTCTGCTGATGATCTGCGGAGTCAGCTACTACTACGTAGTCAACATAGATACCAGGAACTTTAACCAGTCTAGGATCCAGAGTACCAGCTTTCACAACTCTTTCTACCTGAACGATAACGATACCGCCGCTGTTTTTAACAGCCTGGCATACGGATGTACCTTCCAGAGGAGATACTTCTTTTTCGAAGGAGATGTTACCGCTTTCGTCTGCATATGTACCTCTGATCATAGCTACATGAATAGGGAATGCAGGGTAGAACAGGTAATCCTGACCTTTGATGTTAACCAGTTCGATGATATCTTCTTTTGTGATATCGTTTACTTTACCGCCGCCATTTCTGGGGTCGATGAAAGTACCCAGACCAACTTTTGTGAAAGTACCGGGTTTATGAGCAGCGATATCTCTGAACAGGTGGCACAGAGCACCCTGAGATACGTTGTAAGCTTCCATTTTGTTTTCCAGAGCCATTTTTACCAGAGCGGGAACTGTTGCCCAGTGACCTGCGATATATCTTTTCAGCATGCCTTCATGAGCATAGTGTTCAGCGCCACGGCCGTCTTTGTTACCCTGAGAACCGCAGTATACATATGTCAGGTTGTTGGGTTCGCCTGTTTCCAGGAATCTTTTTTCAACTGCTTTGTTCAGTGCTTCAGGAATAGCACTTGCAACGAAACCGCTGGTAGTGATGGTGTCACCATTTTTTACAAGTTTAGCTGCTTCATCAGCAGTAATAATTTTAACTTTTCTCATCGTTAAAATCCTCCTAAATCTCTTTTGCATAATTCTAAGACACTGGGGCAGACTGCTGCCCCAGTGTCAAAGTATTTAAATTACTTTTTTAATTACGAAATGGATGTGAATTACATCATTTCAACGAAGGACTGCAGTCTTGTTTTAACCTGTTCGAAGGATGTAACTTCCTGGTCAACTTCGATCATCAGGTTCTTAACGCCTCTTTCTTCGAATTCTCTGTACATTACAGGGTAATCCCATTCTTCGGGATCACAGAATTTCATCTGAGCGATGATAACTGCGTCTGCGCCTGTCTGAGTCATTTTGTTCATCAGCATTTTGCCACGGCCTTTTTTGGTGTCTGTTGCAACGGAGCAACCATACATCTGCTGCCATGCTTTAGCCATTCTGTACAGAGGGCCTTCTTCGCCATCCAGAACGTCTACACGGATCTGTCTGGATTCCTGAGCCAGGTCGTCGTCTACGATAGCCAGACCGAATTCGTTGAAGATGTCAAGCAGTTCGTTGGGTTCCAGCAGGATACCAGCAACGATAACTTTTTTACCTGTCCAAGGCTGAACGGGCATTGCTTTTACTTCAGCAATCAGTTCTTTAACCAGTTCTGTGTGTTTTTCTTTCAGCATGAACTGTCTAGCTTTGAATACAGCGTGACGGCTAACAGCGTCGATTACCTGAGGGTAGTCAGCTGCTACTTTAACGAATTCACGCATAACCTGTCTGTTTTCGTTGTAGATAGCGATGGATCTTTCCAGAGCTGCGTTTGTGATTGTTACGCCCAGATAGTGTTCCAGCTGAGCTTTAACCAGTTCGTATTCTTTTACCAGGAATTTGTTAGCTGCTTCCAGGCCTCTGTTCTGAGGATGTGTGAATACGATAACAGGGGATGTGCCTTTCCATTTCTGGCTCAGGCATTTCAGAGTGTCACAAGGTACGGAGAACAGTACAGCTGCCAGGTCATCATAAGCACCTTCGCACTGCAGTTCCATAACCTGCTGCATAATGGAACAAGCAAAAGGAGGCAGGTATGTACGAGCTTTGGAAATTGTTTTGCCCTGTGCACCCCAGATACCCATAGGCAGGTAACCTGTTGCATGAACCATTTCTTCGGGAGCGTAGATAGGCATGATACCTACAGCGCCTTTACCGGTTTCTGCTTTATAGTCATCCATTGCTTTTTTAGGATTTGCTGCAATGTCTTTCAATTGAGATAAGATCGCTTCAACTTTACTCATTGTTTTCTCCTCCTTATTCTGCTGCTACGTTTGCTTCCATCATTTCAACCAGAGCCTGAACACGAGTTTCATACTGTGCAGGAGAGTATACACGAGGGTCTGTCTGGTCGCCGTCAAAGCTTACATAAGGCAAGCCGTTCTTTTCTTTGATGATTTCAGCTGTTTCTACGTTCAGGAAGCTCATCAGTTTGCAGCTTCTGTTCAGATGGTAAACAACACCGTCAACTTTACCATGTTCCATGATATCCATCAGTACAGCTGCTTTGTTGCTCAGGCATGTATTGATGTATGTTCTTGTGTAAGCTTCTGCCATGGAGTGCAGGGATTCATCGTTTGCATCATATGTCAGATCCCAGATAGCAGGGTATGCGGAACCTGTCATGATTGTGCCCATGTTTTTCAGTGTTTTGAATGTGTGACCCAGGTGAGGCCATACAGCGATACCTTCCCACTGAATACGTGTTTTTTCTGCGCCTTTGAATGCGTAGATACCAGCTTTCAGGTTTTCTTCCAGTTCGTCTGCGAAAGCTTTGAATGTGATTTCAGAGTAGTCCAGAGAACGAGCTGCAACGATCAGAGCCATGTAGTTGAACAGGTCGAAACCATTCAGAGGAGAGGGTTTATATTTTGTGAAGTCAGCGATTCTGTTCCACTGATATACGGAACGCTGTGTCTGTGCTTTTACTTCCTGGAATTTCTTCCAATCGAAAGGTCTGCCGCAGATTACTTCCAGCTGAGAAATAGCATTTCTGAATTCATCAGCAATGTATTCTTTTGCATATTCAGGAATAGGCATTGTGTGGTTGAAAGGTACGTCGATTACGATGCAGGGAATATCCAGTTCTACTGCAAGGTTTTCATACCATTTCAGCAGTGTGTTACAAATGTTGTTACATGTGATAACCAGATCGGGCAGAGGAACCTTAGCTGCGGGAGAGTTAACCAGAACTTCGGGTGCTACGCCTGTGAGAGCAGCTTCTTTCAAGCATTCCATGTAACCCATGTTTACTCTACCATAGGAACAGCAGTCAATGTTGTAGCCTTTTCTTTCTGCAACATCCAGCATATCCATTGCACCGTGTTTTGCACCGATACCAGCTGCATGTGTTTCGGGATAAACCATAGCGATACCCATAGTTACGCAGAATTCCGGAGGAGCTACAGAAGCAGACCAGCAAACCAGGTCGCCTCTTTCTTTTGCTTTTCTTGCGTCCTCATCAGTTTTTGCCTGATAGTAGCCTAACAATTGTTTTGCTTTCATGCCTTGTGTTAAACTCATTCTAATCCCTCTTTCTTATTTTTTTTGAGCCGCTTCGTATGCAAACAGTGCTGCACCGAGCGCGCCTGTTGTTTGTGGGTTTGGAGCCACAATTACGTCTGTTTTCAATACGCTTGCAACCGCTCTTACAACGCCGGCATTCTGGGCAACGCCGCCAGTCATGACAACGTCTTTTTCCAGACCGCCTCTGTAAGCAAGGCCACATGCTCTGCTGGCTACGGACAAATGAACGCCCTTGATGATGTTATTTCTGCTTTCGCCGTTAGAGAGCTGGGAAATAACTTCAGACTCCGCAAATACGGTACAGGTGCTGCTGATAGGAGCAGTATCTGTTGCCTGCGCATCAAGTTCTGCCATTTGATCCAGAGTCGTTTCCAAAACTCTTGCCATAACTTCCAGGAAACGACCTGTACCTGCTGCACATTTATCATTCATAAAAAACTGCCGAATGCCACCTTTGCTGTCCAGTCTGATTGCTTTCGCATCCTGACCGCCGATATCAATGATGGTGCGTGCAGTGGGTATCAAGTGATAAATACCTTTTGCATGACAGCTGATTTCGCTGATCTGTTTGTCAGCGCCTTCAAAAGCGAATCTGCCATAGCCGGTTACAACCAAATAAGAGATGTCTTCTCTGGTCAGGCCACTTACTTTGTAAGCCTGTTCCAAAGCTCTCTGGGGACCCGAAGAACCTGTTCCGACCTGAACAACTTCTGCGGCCACAACGTCTTTCCCGTCTTTCAGGATTACAACCTTGGAAGAAGCGGAACCAACGTCAACACCCATTGTGTACATGTTTTGTCCTCCTTTGATCTATATATTTGACCATGCGATAAAAACAAAATGAAATGTAATTTTTTGTCAACCATTGCTCTTCCCCGTTTGATGAGCAACTTCGTGATTGCGTCAGCAATCACATTACAAAAAACCTATATTTACATATAAGTTTTCGTCGTTTTGCAATGCAGATGACTTATTTCACTCCCTGCATTTGTCTTGATTATAACATCTTTACTTTTTGATTGCAACCATATTGTTAAAAATTTATTATATTTTTTCAAAAATCAAACAAAAAAACGACATACCTGCAAAAACGCTGGATTCTGTATACAATTTAGACCTCTTTCCTATTTTTCCCTT
>NZ_CAJMDQ010000081.1 GCF_905212195.1 uncultured Anaerotignum sp.
GGCAGAACGTCCTCGCCTTCTCCTATCACGAGCACGAGTTTTTTTAAAATCTTCTTTAATTTTTAGCAAAACAGCAGAGGAATCTCAACATTTTTACAAACAACGGAAATATCTGAATGTATACACTCCCCATACAAAATTGCTTTGTATACGAATTATTTGTATTCCAAATCCTCCTAAATCACTAGAATTTGTTAAATAATCTGCAAAAATCCCCTTCCCCAGAAATCGCAATATGACCATTTCTTTCACAAAAACAAAAAAGCGAAAGAATCCATAAACAGATTCTTTCGCTTTTCCATTTCATTTATTTTTTTTTCATCTGGGCAATCTCCCACAGTAGTTCTTCTTCTGTTCGAATGACAAAAGGTGTAATTCCAAACGCTTCCGCTTTTTCTTCCAGCATCCGCAGACACAGTTCATAATAACCGCCTTTTACATGCAGACGTTTTGCCATTTTGGGCAAAATCTCCTCATTGATCTCCCGCAGGTTTAACAGCTGTTTCCCGTTAACATTTTCCCACTGGATCATCGCCCGCAGCATGGCATAGGCTTTTTCTTCGCTCCATTTTCTGTCGATATAATATTTTTCTCCTTCCAGACCATAAAGCAGCCTCATGCCATCAAAATATCCCAGTGTCATATCTTTTTTGGTCTGTTCTCCGTCAAACTGCAGGATACCGCCAAGTTTTTCCCTTGGTGCCACTACAGTGACGTTCACACCTTCCGGTATCTTCACTTTCTTTTCATATCCAACGCCAAAGATACGGATGACAATAATATCTTTGTAGCCTCTTTCCACCAGGCTGTTCAAAGGCACCACGTTTTTGATGCTGCCATCTGCATAGAACTTTCCGCTCAATGGCTCCCGTTTAAACGCGGGGAAATAAGCTCTCGCCAGTAACATATCATGGATGGTACCCTTTGGCAGTGCAGCCGCTTCCAAATCCAATTCTTTTTTATCTGTCAAAGAATATGTGACTAAATAGAATTTGACATCTGACTGACGGATTTTTTCCTCATCCACCACTTCTTCCAAAAGATTCCGCAGCGGTTCTGCATCAAAGCCACGATTCTTAATGACTTTCGCCATATCCAGCAAAAAAGACGGCCATTCATTCCAACGCATTTCTTTATCAAAAAAAGCTTTCATCTGTACATCGTCTACATCAATGATCTGAGAAAAGGTCAGATTTTCCCAAAGATGCACCGCTTTATCCAGATCACGCATTGCCATCAGCGCTCCGTTCAAAGCACCAACAGAAGAACCGGAAACAGCACAGTATTTTACCCCTGCTTCCTCAAAGGCCTGCCAGACCCCAATTTCATAAGCGCCTTTTGCGCCGCCGCCTTCCAAAGCAATGGCATATTCTTTTGATAAATCCAGCTTGATTTCCATGGCTTCCCCCTTATTCTGCCAATTTTTCCAATGCCACTTCCAAAACTTCTCCTGCAATAGGTGTTGCCTTGCCGTAATCAGAATTTTCAATCACAACCGCTACAGAAACTTTCGGGTCTTCTGCCGGTGCATAGCCTACAAACCAAGAATGGTCTTTGCCTGTAGCATTTTCTGCTGTACCTGTTTTACCAGCAACAGTTACGCCGCTGATCTGAGCCGCTGTACCGGTACCATGATCCACAACACCCACCAGCAAATCATTAAGCTGGCTCGTTTCTGTAGGAGAACAAATTTCCATGAGTTTTTCCGGCACAGTTGTATCGCCGATTTCTCCATTTGCATATTGAATGTGGTCAACAATATATGGACGCATCATAATGCCGTCATTTGCCACAGCAGAAATCATCATTGCCATATACAGAGGAGAAACGCTTGTTTTCCCCTGACCAATGGATGTTTCCACCAATTCACTTTCTGAAGAATCTTTATTCAGTGACATGACGCTCTGACTATGTGCCAACGCGAAACCATAATCAGAAAGAATGCCGCATTCCTTCATAACTTTGCTCAGGTTTCCTGCTCCGATTTTTTCTGCTAGAGCTGCAAAATAACAGTTACAGGATTCCGCCATGGCTTCTTCCATATCCACAGTGCCATGGGCTTTGTTATTGTAACAATGGATGACCTTGTTTTCAAATTCCGCTTCGCCTGTACAATCATAAGTAAAGCTCTCCCAATCGGGCACATATTCCATTGCCGCAAGGGCAGTGATGATCTTGAATGTAGACCCGGGAGGATACAAGCCTTGGGTTGCGCGGTTTACGAGAGGGCTATCTTCATCTGTAGTCAGATAATCCCAATCGCCGGAAACGGTGTTAGGGTCAAAGTCAGGATATGCCTGCATTGCCAAAATACGTCCTGTGGAAGGTTCCATAACCACAACAGCACCTTTTGTACTGCCCAGCAAATCCCCTGCCGCACTTTGGATATCCATATCCAGTGTCAGCACCACATCATTGCCTTTGGGATCTTTCCCTTCCAACAAACCAGACAAACGCTGGAGTAATTCCTGATGAACGGACATCAATTCAAAGTTATAAGCCGCTTCCACACCGGTTTTCCCTACACTACTATATCCCGTTACGTGGGCAGCCATACGTCCTCTGGGATATTCCCGCAGATAACTGCCATCTTCCTGTAACGTACTGGTTGCCAGAACTTCTCCGTTCCGATCCAGAATATCACCTCTCTGGATGCCTTCCTCGTCGTTACGCAGACGGATATTATAAGAGTTGCCGGATATTTCCGCACGATCTACAATTACCAACTTACCAAGATACCCCAGCAGCAGAAAAAAGCAAAGTGCCAGGAGCCAGAAGATCCGTCTGACGCTTTTTTTCATATTATTCATCGGCGTATCTCCTTTCTACATAATGCTGCTGCACAGGTTCTGCCGCAGCCTGGCTATGCTGTTCGCAATATACGCAAACCCACTGCAAAATACCGAACATCATCAGGCTCACCAGTACGGAAGTCCCGCCGTAGCTGACCAGAGGCAATGTAACCCCAGTCAGAGGAATCAGTTTGATAACACCGCCGATGATGACAAATGCCTGAAAAGCAATCATAGCCGTAAAGCCTACTGCCAGCAGACTGTAATATCTTCTGGTGCAGTCCAGTGTGATACGGATTCCGCGATATAACAGCATAATAAAAATACAAATGATGCCTGCGCCAAAGAGCGCACCGAATTCCTCGCAGATTGCCGCAAAAATACAGTCACTTTCTACAACGGGGATGCTGACTGGCATACCTTTTGTCAATCCGCTGCCGAAAAGTCCGTATGTGGTAATGGCAAACAAAGAAGTAACGATCTGATAACCCCCATGGTCAATGTCTGCCCAAGGGTCACGCCATGCTGCCACACGCACCTGCACATGAGAAAACAGTTTATAGGCAATGGTAGCCGCAAAGCTGGCTGCCCCCATACCAAGCAAAAACAGCACTTCATTAGATGTAGCGATGTACAGCATAGTCATAAAGGTCATAAAGAAAATCAGGGCACTGCCCAGGTCTTTCTGCAGTACCAGCAAAATAACCACGCCTGCACTCAAACCGCCAGTGATAAGCAGTTCCCGCAATTCCACACGTTTTCTGAAAACGCTGGCCAGATAGAATATAAACAGGAACTTTGCAAGTTCAGAAGGCTGGAAGCTGATGCTGCCGATTTCCAGCCAGTTCTGGGAACCGCCATGTTCCACACCAAAAATCTGTGTGAACAGCAGCAGTCCATAACAAACGATGATGTATGCCCATTCAAAAATTTCAAATCTGGGAATCAGCCGCAAAATAGACGGCAATGCCAGCATACCTGCCAGACCAAGGGCCATCCATACCAGCTGTTTATGAGCCAATGCTGGATCTACTCGCTGAAGCATGATGAGGCTGACATCCATCAAAAACAGCATCCCTGTCCAAATCAACGGACAGCCTTCATAATAAAACCGATCCAGCAACTGAATGGCTACCAACAAAAACACCAGCGATATGGCACCGAAAAGCAATGCCTGCCAGTCAAAAAGATAAGTGTCCCGATTATAGGACAAAATCAGGAATGCCGTCAAATGCATCA
The DNA here is from genome assembly GCF_905212195.1 of uncultured Anaerotignum sp. GTDB lineage: Bacteria > Bacillota > Clostridia > Lachnospirales > Anaerotignaceae > Anaerotignum. The sequence goes on from NZ_CAJMDQ010000081.1 coordinate 4,032, forward strand.
GCACAACCAATCTGCGCTGCACAGATACCGCGCGATAAGGGCTGCCCAGATAGCCGCCCTGCTCGTATGCGATATATACAATGGCTTCCCACAGATACAGTCCGATATAGATGACGAACAGATATCTGCTCAACATAATAATCAAATCAAACATATCCTCACTCCACTCCACGGAAGAAATGCCCTTTTGTACTGCCTTTTTCGCTCATCTGCTGCAAAAGGGCTCTTGTTTCCGCACTGCAATGTGCAGTGTCTTTTGTCATTTCGGCATAAGCCCGAACAATGCGTTCCACCCTTGCCGGACCTTCCTTTGTAAAGTTCAGGCGAACGCTCCCCACTGCGTTATCCAGCACTTCATCATAAAACTTCAATGCAAACAGGGGTTTCCCGTTCAAAATGGAACATACACAACGTTCACAGTCTGTCATCAGCGGGAATTTTTCACCTTTTCTGTCACGCAGGAAATATAAATCCTGATTCCAACGTTTCTTACAGTACTGACCGCTGTGTTTTTCTCCAGCAAAGTTCCCGATGGGGCACTGCTGTGTTGTCATCAAAGGCAGATAGCCGTAAACCACCATTTCGCAGGAACTGTCTGCCATTGCACGGATTTCCTGCAGATTATTTTCCACAGAAAGACATACATTGTCTGCTCCCTGTTCCTGCCAGAACAGCACCGCTTCTCGGTTTACCACATTCAGATTATAATCTGCTGTAATTTTCTTACCGGAATTTTTCACTGCGCCAAGCTGACCTGCGGAACGCACCAGGAAACCATCCAGATCACTTTCCAGAAAACGCTGCAATCTGCTTTCGTCTTCCGGACGTTCCCGGTCTACTCGAGGCAGTGCCGCATAACATGCCACGTCATAGCGATGACATTTTTCAATGACATTTGCCAGATGTTCTTCCAGCTCCATGGTAGATTCAACATAAATCCGTTCCACGCCTTTTTGTTTCACAGCCGCATCCAGCTGTTCCAGATTGCTTACCAGCACATGAAGTTTCTTTTTCAGCAGACGAGGTTCTCTTGCCTGACGAGGCGCTTCTCCTCGTTCTGTGTTTTTCCGTTTGGTCTTTTTCAGCATTGCCTGTTCCAATGCTTCTGCCGCATCACGACGAAGCTGGTTCAAGTTGCTGATGCCTACATAAATATTTTCGTCTGCCTGCACATCCAGATCTGCCAGCGCAAAGGGAGTTGCACCCATTTTTTCAATCTGCTGACGCAGTTTTTCCACAGCTGTAGGCTGGTTGCTGGCTTCCTGTACTACCTCGCCAGTTACATACACGCTGCTGCCCATATTATCCCACAACTGCAGTGCAAGTGGTTCTCCTTTTCTTGCCTTTAAAACGCCATAAATCGGCAGTTTTCTGGTTTCTTTTTCCCATGTTTTCTGCAAAGCATCGTTGAGGGCCTTGCCATAGGTACGATAAACCACATCATTTTTCTCAATATCCCCTTCCAGTGTCAGGGTGATCACTTCCCCTGCTTTGGAATGTTTTGTCACCTGACAGCCTACATGAGGACCGCGGCTGGTCCAAACTTCGATACCATCACCAGGAACCAGAGGTTCTCTGGTACGAATAACAACTTTTTTGTGCTGAGGCAGGTATTTATCCACAATACCCACTTTTAAGCCCCAAGTTTTGGGACGTTCCACGCTCATCATGTCCAGACCGCCACGAGAAGTGTAATACCCTTCTGTAAAACCGCCACGGTTGAACAGCTGAGTCAGTTCTTTCATATCATCCAGAGAAACCTCATAGTGTTCCGGATCTTCGAAGTACATGTCAATATATTTCCGATAAATCCGTGTAACGCCTGCTACATACTCTGGATTTTTCATACGGCCTTCAATTTTTAAAGAAGCAATACCCGCTTCGATGAGTTCTGGCAAAATAGAAACTGTCGCAATATCTTTGGGAGAAAGCAAATGACCTTCTGCCACTTTATCATATCCACAGTACAGCGTATAAGGCAGTCGGCATGTCTGGGCACAACGTCCACGGTTGCCGCTTCTGCCGCCCAGCATACTGCTCATAATACACTGACCAGAGTAACAAACGCAGAGCGCACCATGAACGAAAGTTTCCACTTCCGCACCTGTCTGTTCTGTGATATGACGGATTTCCGGCAAAGTCAGTTCTCTGCTCAAAACCACTTTGTCAAAGCCCTGTTCATACCAGTAATTCACGTCTGCCAAAGAATTGGATGTCATCTGTGTGCTGGCATGGAGAGGGAAATCGGGGTAATGTTCCCGCACCAGTTTTGCAGCCCCAGCATCCTGCATGATCAGCGCATCTACGCCCATACGATGCAGTTTTCCAATAAACTGGATAAATTCCGGCAGTTCTTTATCTTTATAAACTGTATTTACCGTAACATATACCTTCACGCCACGCAGATGACAATAGTCACAAGCTTCTTCCAATTCTTCCAGAGAAAAATTTCCCGCATATTGTCTGGCGCTGAATAATTTTCCGCCTAAATAAACGGCGTCACAGCCATTCTGCACAGCAGCCTTCAGGCTTTCCATGGACCCCGCCGGCGCCAGCAGTTCTGGTTTTTTTCTAAAAGGCATATCTTTTCCCCTTTCTCTTTGAAACGAATGTATATCTGTTTTTTCTTCAAATTTTTTGATGCAAAAGGAAAAATAGCAGTTTTTTTCTTTTTGCACCCGTCAAAAATCCCCTGCTATTTTGTCATATTTTATCTTTTTCTGGGACGTACTTTTGAAGTATGGAGCCCCTCATTTGCAGCTTCTTCTTCCGCCTGATACTCCTGCAGTTTCCGTTCCAGTCTTCTTTTGTCCCGTTCTAACTGTTCAATCTGTTCCTGCAATTCTGCTGTCTTTGCTTTTTCTGACATAACCTGCAGCCGCAGTTCTTCCATGCTTTCTTCCTGTTCCAAATGCTGCTTGACTTCTTTGAAATAATCATTTGCCACATTAATAGAAGTCAAAATATACGCCAAACTGCTGTCAATTGCCACAGCTTTTGAGTTTTTTCTGATTTCTGTCATCTTTTGATCGATGTATCCGGCCACCTGCATCATATGTTCTTCAGTTTCAGGTCCCATTAACGTAAAGGATTTCCCATCGATTGTAATTTTCACTTTATTATTCACAGCCATTTGCCTCCCCTCTTTCTTTTCGGCAAAACAAAATGAAACTTGTGTTCGATCCGATATGTGCCCATTTGTATTCAATCTATTATACCATAAATCACATAGGGAAGAAATCTTTTTTTATAAAAGAACCCCCGCACTGGGAAAACCCAATGCGGGGGTGATATGCACTTTCAGTTAACTGAAATTAGCAGTTTTCTTTTGCATAGTTGAAACCAAGTTCAAATGCTTTTTTGTTGTCGGGGATAAATTTAGCTTTACCACCTTCGAATACATGAGCGAATGTGTCGTCCATGCCTTCTACTTTGATTGCGCCTGTTGCGCAAACAACTGCACCCAGCATTACCAGGTTAGCCAGTTTGGAGCCGCCGAAAGCGTCTGTTGCGATTCTGTTAGCAGGAACGGAATATACTTTTACGCCTTCTTTAACATCCAGATGATCTGCTGTGCAAAGGTCAGCATTGATAACCAGAGAGCCGCCTTCTTTTACAACATGTGCAAATTTATCCAGGGAAGGCTGGTTCAGAGCTACAACGCAGTCAGCGTCTTTTGTGATAACGGGAGAACCGATACCTTCGTCGGAGATGATTACGTTTACGTTTGCAGTACCGCCACGCATTTCGGGGCCGTAAGAAGGACACCAAGATACTTCTTTGTTATCCAGCATACCGGAATAAGCCATGATTTTACCCATCAGCAAAGAGCCCTGGCCACCGAAACCTGCAATGATAGAAGAAAATGTACTCATATTATTTGCCCTCCTCTGCTGTGATGTCTTTGAATACGCCAAGAGGATAGTAAGGGATCATTTTTTCTCTTACGAATTCCATAGCTTTTACGGGTGTCAAGCCCCAGTTTGTAGGGCAGCTGGAAACAACTTCGATGAATGTGAAGCCCAGACCCTGTTTCTGAATTTCGAAAGCTTTTCTGATTGCTTTCTTAGCAGCTGTAACCTGTGCAGGTGTGGAAATACTTACTCTTTCGATGTAAGCGGGACCTGTCAGTGTAGCCAGCATTTCGGAAACGCGCAGAGGGTTACCGTTGATCTTAGGATCACGGCCGTTCTTTGCTGTTGTAGCTTTCATGCCAGGCAGTGTTGTAGGAGCCATCTGGCCGCCTGTCATACCGTAAATACCGTTGTTGATAAAGATTGTTGTGATTTTTTCGCCTCTAGCTGCTGCATGAACGATTTCACAAGTACCGATGGAAGCCAAGTCACCATCGCCCTGGTATGTCATAACGATTTTGTCGGGATGAACTCTCTTGATACCTGTTGCTGTTGCGGGAGCACGACCGTGTGCACACTGAATAGCATCAAAGTTGAAGTAGTTGTTTGCAAATACTGCACAACCTACGGGTACACAAGCGATTGTGTTTTCAACTTCGCCCATTTCTTCCAGTACTTCTGCTACCAGTCTATGTACAATACCGTGTGCACAACCAGGACAATAATGCAATTTGACATCAGTTAACGCTTTTGTTTTTTCGAATACAACTGCCATTATTTGTCACCTCCCATAACTTCTTTACCGAATGCAACCACTTCGTCAACAGTAGGTACGTTACCGCCTGTTCTGCCGTGGAATGCTACTTTGTTTTTGTCGTTACATGCATAAGCAACGTCGGGAACCATCTGACCCATGGACATTTCTACGTCCAGATATTTTTTGATCTGACCATTCCATTTATCGAAAGCTTTCTGAGGGAAAGGCCACAGTGTTTTAGGTCTAAGCATACCAACTTTGTAACCTTCAGCTCTCAGGTAACCGATAGCTGTTCTTACAACTCTGGATGCTGTACCATAGGAAACGAAAGCATATTCTGCATCATCCAGCAGGTATTCTTCCCAAGCCTGTTCGTTTGCTTCAACTTTTTCATAAACTTCAAAGTGTTCATGGTTCCAGTCTTCACAATCGTCGGGATCGATAACCAGGTTTTTGATGTTGTGTCTTTCGCCTTTGCCTTTACCTGTCAGAGCCCATGTTTTTTCAGGGATACCTTCTCTGCGAACATAGTTGAATTCTACAGGTTCCATCATCTGACCAATCAGACCGTCAGCCAGAACGATTACGGGGATGCCATACATATCAGCGATATCGAAAGCTTCCATAACCATGTTAACTGCTTCCTGAACGGATGCGGGTGCCAGTACTACGTTGTGGTAGTCACCGTTTGCGCCGCCTTTAACAGCCATGTTATAGTCAGCCTGACCGGGCTGAATTGTACCCAGACCCGGGCCCCCACGCATCATGTTGATGATAACTGCGGGCAGACCTGCGTTAGAGATATAACCGATACCTTCCTGTTTCAGTGCAATCCCAGGAGAAGAAGAGCTTGTCAGGACACGTGCGCCTGCTGCTGCTGCGCCATAAACCATGTTGATCGCTGCTACTTCAGATTCTGCCTGTACGAATGTACCGCCTACTTTAGGCAGTTCACTGGATAAATATTCTGGTACTTCGCTCTGAGGAGTGATGGGATAACCGAAGAAATATCTGCAACCCGCCTCAATCGCTGCTTTACCAACTGCTTCGTTGCCTTTCATTAAAACTTTTGCCATTGATGTTCCTCCTCCC
>NZ_CAJMDQ010000082.1 GCF_905212195.1 uncultured Anaerotignum sp.
GCGGCTGGAACTTCGGCTGCGGCTCCTCCAGAGAACATGCCCCCATTGCCATCAAGGAATCCGGTATTTCCTGCGTTATTGCAAAAACATTTGCCCGGATTTTCTACCGCAACGCCATCAACATTGGCTTGGCAATTCTGGAATGTGAAGAAGCCAGCGATAAAATTCAGGACGGCGACGAAGTTGCCATCGACTTTGATACTGGCATCATCACAAACGTAACCAGAAACGAAACTTATCAGGCACTGCCCTTCCCTGATTTCATCAAAGAAATCATTGCCAAAGGCGGTCTGCTCAATTCCATTCGTTAAATACAAAAGAGAAAGGGAAATGTCCTATGAAATATAATATTGCTGTCATTCACGGCGACGGTATCGGCCCCGAAGTAGTAGGAGAAGCATTAAAGGTGCTTGATACCATCGCCGAGAAATATCATCACGAATTCGTTTATACCCCTGTTCTGGCAGGCGGCTGCGCCATTGACGCCGTAGGAGAATGTCTGCCTCAGGCAACCATTGATGCCTGCAAAGCAGCTGACGCTGTACTGCTGGGTGCTGTTGGTGGCTGGAAATGGGATACACTGCCCGGTGACAAACGTCCTGAACGGGCTTTGCTGGGACTGCGCAAGGAACTGGAACTCTTTGCCAATATTCGCCCTGCAATGCTCTTTGACGCGCTGGCAGATGCTTGTCCTCTGAAACCGGAAATCGTGGAAGGCGGTCTGGATATTGTTGTCGTACGTGAACTGACAGGCGGCATTTATTTTGGTGAAAGAGGCACAAAAGAAACAGATCTGGGGCCTGCCGCTTACGACGTAGAACAGTATGCAGAGGAAGAAGTCAGAAGAATTGCCGTTACAGCCTTTGATATGGCTATGAAGCGGAATAAAAAAGTTACCAGCGTCGACAAAGCCAATGTACTGGAAAGCTCCCGTCTGTGGCGCAGAGTCGTAACAGAAGTGGCAAAAGATTATCCAGAAGTCACACTGGAACATCTCTATATTGACAATGCAGCCATGCAGCTGGTACGCAATCCAAAACAGTTTGATGTCATTGTCACAGGTAACATCTTCGGAGATATTCTCTCCGATGAAGCCAGCATGATTACCGGTTCCATCGGTATGCTGCCTTCTGCTAGCCTTGCAAAAGGCAATTTCGGTATGTACGAACCAGTACATGGCTCTGCACCGGATATCGCTGGACAGGACAAAGCAAACCCTCTGGCAACCATCCTTTCCGCTGCTATGATGCTGCGCTATACCTTCGGACTGTCTGAAGAAGCAGATGCCATCGAAACAGCTGTCAAAGCCGTTCTGGCAAAAGGATACCGTACACCAGACATTGCAACAGAAGGCACCAAAGTTGTAGGTACCAAAGAAGCAGGTGCACTGGTACGGACAGAAATTGAAAATATGTGATATATCAAAAAGTGCAAGACCAACCATGTTGATCTTGCACTTTTTTTGACAATTTTCCGAAAATCTTTCAATCAAATTCAGTTAATCTCTTATTTGCGTTTCCATTTCCACTCCAAACAAATAGTATGTCCACTTTGTTACGCCCGGAAATTCATCTTCAGGCATAAAGTTTCCTTCAATGTCATAGGAATATCCAAGTCCAACATATTTACCAGAACCGCCATCTTCACATAAATTGACTCCAACACAAAAGATAGGTTTTTCAAACCTATGCAGTCTGCAATAGTCTACAATACAAACAGTAAGCCACAATACAACTGCACAGACAACAGCCATCACAGCCATAAAAATTCTCTTCTTATGCATATAATCACAGTCCTTTGTCATTCACTGCCCATTCTTCATGTGCTTAGCCAAATCAATCATCACCGATACCGGACTCCTCATCATCAGAATATGCTCCTATCTGCAAGGACAAAACAGAAAACCATTTCATATTTTACTTTATCATATCATAATCAAACGAGTGTTGTCACCAGTCCATAGTATCAAATGGCTGATCAGAATAGAAATAACAATTCCAATAAAAATACAATAGCCGGAATCCTTTTTATTGAAAGAATTCCAGCTATATTCGCTTTCTTATGAAGCAATATTCTCTTTTTTATTTATTGGGGAAGATCAACCGAATGGTTGTACCTTTGTCCACTTCGCTTTCCATTTTCACAGTTGCCTGATGGAGCAGCGCACCATGTTTTACAATGGAAAGTCCTAAGCCTGTGCCGTCGATTTCTTTACTGCGGCTGCGGCTCACACGATAGAACCGTTCAAATACTCTTTCCTGTTCTCCATAAGGAATACCAATCCCTGTATCAGCAACAGTTACGGTAATATCTTCAGGATTTTTTTCTACTTTCAATGTAACAGAACCGCCGTCTTTGTTGTAGCGAATTGCATTGTCACACAGATTATAGATCATTTCTTCCAGCACATGGGGCACACCGGACAAAACAGCTGTTTCTGTTTCCAGATGGAATTTGATTTTTTTCTGGGCTGCCTGTGTTTCCAGACGTTTTGCCACAGTTTCCGCAATCAATGCTACATCCACATCTGTTTTTTCCACATTTTCCTGGGCTTCATCCAATCTGGAAAGCTGGATAATATCCTGTACCATGGAAATCAGTCTCTGTGCTTCTTCGTAAATATTGTTTGCAAAGCGAGGTACATCCTCTGCTTTCACCATACCGTTTTTCATGATTTCCGCAAAACCGGAAATGCTGGTCAACGGTGTTTTCAGTTCATGAGAAACGTTTGCCGTAAATTCACGGCGCAGTTTTTCACGATCAGCTTTTTCTGTGTTATCAAAGAGCAACAGTACCACGCCTGCTACCAGACCATCTTCTGTGACAGGGTTTGCCAGCAGCTGGTAACTTCTGCCATCACTTTCCATGGTCACTTCTTCATGACTGCCTGCCAGTGCCGCTGTAATGCAGCGTCTGAAACCTTCTGTACGGTTCAATGCAAACACGTTTTCTTTTTCAGGCACATGGTCTACGCCAAGCAAACGTCTTGCGCCTTTGTTACAGGAAAGAACTTCACCTTTTGCATCCAGTACCAACAGACCTTCCTGCATATTTTCTGTAATGGTTTCAAATTCACGCTGTCTGCGCTGGCGATCCTGCATCTGTTTGCTGATGAGTTTATTCTGTACAGCAATACGGCGCAGGAACGGTGCCATTTCGTCATAAATTTCTGCCTGTTCAGGATGTTCCAGATCCACATTTTCCAAAGGTTTTACAATGCTCTTGGATGTCTTGCTTGCCAGGAAACCTGCCAGAATCAATGCGATCACAAGTACCAAAGCCAACAGCTGTGTCATAGAAAGGAAAATGCTCAGTGCACTCAAACTGGTAACAGACAAACGTAAAATGGTGCCATCGCTCAGTTTGATTGCATAGTTTTCTGTTTTTTCCGCCAATGTGGTGGAGTAACGTGTACTCTCACCTCTGCCTGTGTTCAAAGCCTCAACGACTTCTTCACGTTCCCCATGGTTCTCCATCTGGGAAACATCAGCATAAGAATCAAACAGAACTGTACCATCTGCATCAATCCATGTGATTCTCTGGCTTTGTTTCGGCAACTGTTCCAGATACGAAATCCCTTCCGTTTCCATGGCTTTTGCAATGTAGACAGCATCTGCGTGCATCGCTTCTTTTGTCTGGTCACTGTTATAATCCCCTACAAATGCAACCAGAATAAAAGTGGATGCGATCAAAATCAATAGCGATACATTGAATATCGCACGAAAAATTCTCTTTGTCATGGATTGCCTCCAATCTTATACCCAATACCTCGTATGGTTTCAATGTATGTACCGCAATCGCCTAATTTCTGCCGCAGTGTCCGAATATGCACATCCACGGTTCGGTTCTCCCCATCGAAATCATATCCCCAGATCTGATTGAGAAGTTGATCTCTTGTTAAAACCATGCCCTTGTTTTCCAACAGATAACAAAGCATATCAAACTCTTTTTTGGTCAGTGTAACAGCTTCTCCTTTTACCAAAACTTCATGGCGTTTCTGATTTACCGTCAAATCGCCAATGACATATCTGCTTTCCTGTGCAGGGCGCAAGTCTTCTGTTCTGCGCAGCAGTGCTTTCACCCTTGCCAGCAGTTCCATCATACCAAAGGGTTTGGATACATAATCATCCGCACCGCTTTCCAGCCCCATCACTTTATCATACTCACTGCCTTTTGCTGTCAGCATAATCACAGGAAGTTTTTTTGTATCCTCTCTTTGCCGCAGTTTCTGCAAAATCTGTATGCCATCTTCTTCCGGCAGCATAATATCCAGCAGAACCAAATCCGGTTTACGTTTTTCCAACGCTTCCCAAAACAGAGAAGGTTTATCAAATCCTTCTGCTTCCAGCCCTGCTGTATTGAATGTATATGCTACCAGTTCCCGAATGCTGTTATCATCTTCTACCAGATAAATCATCTACAGCCTCACTCCTTACATCAGAGAATTTTCATTGATCATCAACTGAAATTTCAGTCCCAGTTTTTTTGCTGCTTTTCTGCACAGTGTCATACGTTCCAGAAAAATTTCAAAGTAGTCCATGACAGAACTGTAATGGGTATCAACAGTCAATTTCAGTTTAATGAGTGTATGGGCTTCATTGATCTTCAGGACAGATTTTTCTACGGAATAATTGACTCTGTCATGGATATCAAATGTGGTTTTTTCCTGATTACGCACACGGGTTCTGCGTACGTCTGATTTATCTGCCAGAATCAGTGCTGCAGCAATGGCATTGACAGGCACACCATGACCTTCATCATGGTTCCCAATGGCTGTTACCACTGTTGCAATATCTTCTGCGGGCATACCCAGTTTATCCAGAATACGAAATGCCATAACGGCACCGCTTTGAGAGTGGTCTACACGGTTGACCACATTGCCGATGTCGTGCATAAATCCGGCAATTCTTGCCAATTCCACTTCGTGTTCCGAATATCCCAGTGTTTCCAGAATATATTTTGCCGTTTCCGCAACTCTTGTCACATGGGCAAAGGAATGTTCTGTAAATCCCAGTGCTGCCAGAGATTCATCCGCGCACTGAATATAAGTGCGGATATCCGCATTATTTTTGATATCCTCAAATGTAATCATATTTATTCACCATCCATTTCTCCATGGATGCCTGTGATGGAATATTCAACCCATTCTGCGATGTTAGTAGCATGGTCTGCAACTCTTTCCAGATATTTTGCAATCATCAGCAGGTCGATATAAACTTCGCCGTTTGTGCCGTCTTTTGCAATCTGATCAATAATTTCACCGCGGATTTTGGAAAACAGATTATCCACAACATCATCATAAGCGATGACTTTGTGTGCCAGTTCCAAATCAGCTTTTACGAAAGAGTCTACACTCTGTGTAACCATCTTCACTGCTTCTTCAGACATGGAACGAATATGCAGAGAACTGGACATTTCCAGCTGTTTATCATGCATCTGATCTGTCAGTTCCACAATATCTGCTGCCTGATCGCCAATTCTTTCCATATCGGAAATCATTTTCAGTGCAGAAGAAATGGTTCTCAAATCTCTTGCAACAGGCTGCTGCTGCAGCAGCAGACGCATGCACAATGCTTCAATATCTCTTTCTTTCCGGTCAATTTCACCGTCTTTTTCCAAAACAACAGGTACCAGACTGCGATCCCGATCAAAAAGGGATTTCAATGCCAATGTAATGGCTTCCTCACACAAAGCACCCATAGTAATTAGTTCTACATGGAGCTGTTCCAACTGTTCATCAAATCTTGTACGCATATCAACCAAACCTCCCCGTAATATAGTCTTCAGTACGTTTGTCCTTAGGCATGGAGAAGATCTGTTCTGTATCTCCATACTCAACAACTTCGCCCAGCAGGAAAAACGCCGTTTTATCAGAAATACGAGCAGCCTGCTGCATATTATGTGTTACCATAATGATAGTGTACTCTTTTTTCAATTCTACCGCAAGTTCTTCAATACGGGAAGTGGAAATAGGGTCAAGGGCGGATGTGGGCTCGTCCATGAGCAGAACTTCCGGCTGTACAGCCAAAGCTCTTGCGATGCAAAGACGCTGCTGCTGACCACCACTCATGCCCAGTGCGTTTTTCTTCAGACGATCTTTTACTTCGTCCCAAATCGCTGCATCACGCAGTGCTTTTTCTACGATTTCATCCAGTTTCACTTTAGAATGAATACCGTGGGTTCTAGGACCATAAGCAACATTATCATAAATGCTCATAGGGAAGGGATTGGGTTTCTGGAAAACCATACCTACCCGTTTACGCAGGTGGTTCAGATCCATGTTACCATAAATATCTTCCCCATCCAGCAGGACTTTCCCTGTGATGCGGCAGCCTTCTACCAGGTCATTCATTCTGTTCAGGGATTTCAGCAGTGTGGATTTACCGCAGCCGGAAGGCCCGATAAATGCTGTGATATCCCCTTCTGTAATATTCAAATTGATGTTTTTCAAGGCTTTGAAATCGCCATAAAACAAATCCAGATTGGAAATTTCAAATTTATTCATACTCAATCTTTCACTCCTACCTTTTTCGCAATCAATCCAGACAATGCATTGATACCGATAACAACTACCAGCAGTACAACTGCTGTGGCATAAGCCTGATCCATGTACAGACCTTCATTCAGCAATGCGTACATATGAACTGCCAACGTACGACCGGAGGACATGAGGCCATCCGCAACCGTTGTGGCTGTACCTGCGGGATACAGCAGCGCTGCTGTTTCGCCAACGATTCTGCCCACTGCCAGAATGACACCTGCCAGAATGCCAGGAACCGCAGAAGGAAGTACAATACGGAATACGGTACGCAGTTTACCGGCACCCAGACCAAAACTACCTTCACGATACAAGTCAGGTACCGCAATGAGGGCTTCTTCTGTTGTACGCATGATCAAAGGCAAAATCATGATTGCCAGTGTCAGTGCACCACCCAGAATGGTGTAACTCCATCCCAGGAAGATATTGAAGAACAGATAACCAAACAAACCATATACAATGGAAGGAATACCGGACAGAGTTTCTGTTGTGATACGCACAATAGAAACCAGCTTATTCCCACGTTTTGCATATTCTACCAGATAAATTGCAGAGCAAATACCAACTGGCAGTGCAAACAGCAAAGACAATGCTGTAATGATCAGTGTATTGATGATTGCCGGCATCATGGAAACGTTCTCAGTGGTATATTCCCATTCAAAAAGTTCAGGGCTCAGATTGGGAATCCCTTTGATCAGGATATAAGCAATCAGTGCAATCAATACGGTTAATGTAATCACCGCTGAAATCACAACCAGTAAAAACAGGATTGCGGAAAGCGGATGTTTGCGATAGCTTTTCAATCGCTGTAATGTTGACTCTTTATTAATAGCTTCCATCAATGATTCCTCCTTTTCAATGCGGAGAAGGACAAGTTAATAATCAAAATGAATACGAACAGGACTACGCCGGTACCCAGCAGTGCCTCTCGATGCAGGTCTGTAGCGTAACCCATTTCCATAACGATATTTGCTGTCAATGTACGTACGCCGCTGAAGATGCTCTTTGGCATTACCGCGTTGTTGCCAGCAACCATGATAACCGCCATGGTTTCCCCAATGGCACGGCCAACACCTAAGATAACACCTGCCAGAATCCCCTGCTTTGCTGCAGGCAGCACTGCGAAGAATACGCTTCTTTCATGGGTTGCACCCAGTGCCAGAGACCCTTCGTAGTAAGAATTCGGCACCGCACGGATGGCGGATTCAGATACACCGATGACTGTGGGCAGAATCATAATGCCCAGCAAAATGGAAGCAGTTAAAATACCTTTCCCATTTGTACCTGTCAAATCCTGCATGATAGGTACGATTACAACCAGACCAAAGAAACCATATACGATGGAAGGAATCCCTGCAAGCAGAGAAACCGCTGGCTTTACAATTTTATATAATTTTTCAGGACAGAATCTTGCAAGAAAAATAGCACACAGAATCCCCATAGGAACACCGATGATAACTGCTCCGGCTGTAACATAAATACTGCCGATGATCATGGGGAAAATTCCATAAATATTATTGGAGGGTTTCCATGTTTGACCAAACAGGAACTCCGTTATACCGATTTTATGAATTGCAGGCACACCATTGGCAAACAGGAAGATACAGATCAGTGCGACTGCCAGAATAGACACACACGCTGCCAACAGGAAAACAACTTTCATTACGCCTTCTTTCATTGGTATCTTTCCTCTCCTTTCTTCTTTTCAAAAGTTATGCCGAAAGGATTCTCTTTCGGCATAACACATTCCTTCTCTTTTCACTTTTTCTTTTGTTGATTAAGCTACTTCAGACCAATCTGTTGTTGCACCTGTGAAGATTGCTTTTACTGTGTCGCTTGTCATATCGCTTACTGTGTTTTCCTGGTTTACGATAACTGCGATACCATCCATTGCGATAACTGTAGGCTGCAGACCGTTTGCCAGTTCGCTGTCTTTCAGTTCTCTGGAAGCCATACCGATGTCACATGTACCTTCTGCTACGGAAGTCATACCTGTTGTAGAGTCGTTCTGCTGTACTTCAATTGTTACATCGGGGTTCAGAGCGATGTATGCTTCTTTCAGTTTTTCCATAACGGGTGTGATGGAAGAAGAACCTGCAACAACGATTTTGCCGCTCATGTTAGATGCTGTGTAAGCGCCTGTGCTGCCCTGGCTGATGTAACCGTTTTCTTCAACAACTGCCTGACCTTCGTCGCTCATGATGAATGCGATAAAGTCGCTTGCTACTTCAGAAACATCTTCTTTTGTTGCGATGTTGAAAGGACGAGCTACTTTGTAAGTACCGTTTTTGATGTTTTCTGCTGTTGCTTCAGCACCATCAATTTTCAGTGCTTTTACGCTGTCATCCAAAGAACCCAGGGAAACATAACCGATTGCATTGGGGTTGCCTGCAACAGTTGTCATCATAACAGCAGTGCTGTTTGTGATTTCTGCCATTTCTGTTGTCATATCAACTTTTTCGCCTGCATCATTTTTTTCTTCGATGCCGAAAAGTTCGATAAAAGCACCTCTTGTACCGGAACCGTCTTCTCTGGAAACTACAGAGATGGCACCGCTTGTTGCAGCTGTATCGCCGCCTTCTGCTGCTTCTTCACTACCGCCGCCGCAGCCTGTCAGTGCTGCAACAGACATCATCATTGCCAAACCAAGTGCTAAAAATTTCTTCATAATATTTTTCTCTCCTTTTATTTCTTCTTTCCTTGTTTGCAAACTAATAATACTGTTATTACGTTAAATCAAATATCTTGTTTATGTTAAATCTATGTTAAATGGCCAGCTTTATTCCTGCGAAAAGTTGACTTTGTTACCATGATATGGTAGCATAAAGCAGCAAATTAAGGACTTTTCGGGAGAGTTTTGTAAAACT
>NZ_CAJMDQ010000083.1 GCF_905212195.1 uncultured Anaerotignum sp.
ACAGTACTTGTTCCTTTGAATAGCCAAACTCCATAATTTGTTTCCTCCTTAAAAACAATTTTTGATCGTCATAAAATGTCTTTCTGACATACAGCGGGGTATTTCTGCATGCCGCTGGTATCAATTATACTTGATAAATCAAGGCTTTTCCAGCATGTATCTAAAAAAATACATCGTTTCCATCAATAAAAACTTTTGTCTTTCAGTGGTTGTACAAACAGGGGACGATAGAACAGATTCCGTCCTCTGCGCACACTTTCCATGAGAGAAATTGCCTTCACCTGCACGGTAAGGTTTTCCAGTTTTACCTGTTTTTGCACATCGGCAAACCCACGATACGGTTCTACCTCACGTCCCAATGTGATATGAGGGCTCAAACCTTTTTTCTCTCTGGCAAAGCCCTGCTTGCCCAAAGAGATTTCCAGCTGCTGAAACAGCCGCTGAAGGGGTGCACTTTTCTCCACCCCTGCCCACAGGATGCCTTCCCGACCTCTGGGAAAGAATCCCAATCGATCCAGCTTCAGTTCAAAGGGGCGATTCCGTCTGGTGGTTTCCATCATGGCCTGTACCACATCGTCTACTTCTTCCGGTCTGATTTCCCCCAGAAAATGCAGGGTCAGATGGAAATTTTCCTTAAGCGTATAATTCCCCTTGCGGCAAAGTTCTGCCGCCTGCTGCTGTGCTCCTTCCAGAGCGTCCTTCACTTCTTCTTCCAGTTCAATGGCAATAAATGTCCGCATGCTTCCTCCTTTCTGTAAAAAAGGACGGCGAGGCCCCTTCTTTTGGAAAGAGCCGTGCCGTCCCTTCATAAAATACAAAACTTCTTATTTTACAAGAGCCATTGCTCTTTCCACAACCTGTTCTACGGTGAAACCGAAATCTTTGAACAGGGTGCCTGCAGGTGCGGATGCGCCGAAGCCATTCATGCAGATCACGTCGCCGTCCAGACCTACAAATTTATGCCAGCCAAAGTCTGCCGCTGCTTCTACAGCCAGTCTTGCGCGAACAGCCTTAGGCATAACGCTTTCTTTGTATTCGTCGCTCTGTTCTGCGAACAGTTCCCAGCAAGGCATGCTGATAACTCTTGCTTTTACGCCTTTTGCAGCCAGTTCATCATAAGCTTTGTAGATCAGTTCTACTTCGGAACCGCTTGCCATCAGCAGTACATCAGGTGTACCTTCGCAGTCACGCAGGATATAAGCGCCTTTCAGAGCGTCTTTGCCGGTGCCTTCCAGTGCGGGCATGTTCTGTCTGGACAGGATCAGACCGGTAGGTGTTGTAGTATGTGTCAGAGCTGCATACCAGCCAGCTGCTGTTTCTCTGGTATCGCAGGGACGGAATACCATGTAGTTAGGCAGGCTGCGCAGCATTGCCAGATGTTCGATAGGCTGATGAGTAGGGCCATCTTCCCCTACGCCGATGCTGTCATGAGTAAAGATGCTAATCACAGGCAGACCCATCAGCGCTTCCATACGCAGACCAGCTTTCATGTAATCACTGAATACGAAGAAACCAGCGATATAAGGTCTTACGCCGCCGTGTACAGCCATACCGTTTGCCATAGCTGTCATGGCAAATTCACGGATACCGAAGTGTACGTTGGAGCCAGCAGGATTTTCTTTGCTGTAGTATTCTCTGTCTTTCATAACAGATTTGTTGGAAGGAGCCAGGTCAGCACTGCCGCCGAACAGGTTAGGGACAACTTTCGCTACTTTCTGCAGTACTTTTTCGGAAGTTGCACGAGTAGCGATGTCGCCTTCGTCTTTCCAGAAATCTTCGTCATTCAGCAGATCTGCTGCCAGCTTGTCGCTGTGCCACAGTTCGTATTCTTTTGCCAGTTCGGGATTTGCTTTTGCATATGCTGCAAACATTTCATTCCAAGCTGCTTCTTTCTTGGCGCCTTCTGCTGCCCATGCTGCCATGTGTGCTTTTACTTCTTCGGGAACAAAGAAAGGTTCTGTGTAAGGCCAGCCCAGATTTTCTTTTGTCAGCTTGATTTCTTCTTCACCCAGAGGTTCGCCGTGAGCGGATGCTTTACCCTGTTTGTTGGGTGCGCCGTAACCAATCAGTGTGTTTACTTTGATCAGGGAAGGCTTGTCTGTTTTCTTAGCTGCTGCAATGGCTGCTGCGATGGCGTCTACATCGTTGCCGTCTGTTACTTCTGCAACATCCCAGCCGTAAGCTTCGAAACGTTTCATGACATCTTCTGTGAATGCAACGTCTGTGCTGCCTTCGATGGTGATTTTGTTGCAGTCATACAGTACGATCAGTTTGGACAGACCCATTGTGCCAGCCAGAGAAGCCGCTTCGGAAGCAACGCCTTCCTGCAGGCAGCCGTCGCCGCACAGTGCGTATGTGTAGTGGTCAACCACTTTGTATTCAGGTGTGTTGAATTTTGCTGCCAGATGGCTTTCAGCCAGTGCCATACCAACAGCGTTTGCGATACCCTGACCCAGAGGGCCTGTTGTTGTTTCTACACCTGCTGTGTGTTTGTATTCAGGGTGACCGGGTGTCAGGGAATTTCTCTGACGGAAGTTCTGCAGATCTTCAATGGTCAGGCCATAGCCGAATACATGGAGCAGGGAATACAGCAGTGCGGAGCCGTGACCTGCGGACAGTACAAAACGGTCTCTGTCGTCCCATTTAGGATTTGCAGGGTTTGCTTTCATTTCCTTTGCCCACAGTGCGTAAGCAGCGGGTGCAGCGCCCAGAGGCAGACCGGGATGGCCGCTTTTTGCTTTCTGGATCGCTTCTGCGGAAAGGAAACGCAGGGTATTTACAGTCAAGTTATCAATATTCATATCGTTTTTCCTCCCATTTCGAAAATTGCCCTTTCAAAAAAGGGCAATCTTCATCAAAAACATATTTTGGTTCACGTTACAAAAAGATGTTTCTTATTTCTTGGGTACGCTTTCCCAGTCTTTCAGGAAACGTTCGATACCGATGTCTGTCAGAGGGTGTTTTGCCATCTGGATCAGTACATTGTAAGGGATGGTTGCGATGTGGCAACCAGCTCTTGCAGCGTCGATAACATGCAGAGGGTTACGGATGGAAGCAGCGATGATTTCTGTTTCGATGCCGTGGATATCAAAGATATCAACGATTTCTTCAATCAGAGTCATGCCTACGGAACCAATGTCGTCCACTCTGCCCAGGAAAGGACTTACATATGTTGCGCCAGCTCTTGCAGCCATCAGCGCCTGTGTAGCGGAGAAAATCAGTGTCACGTTTGTTTTGATGCCTTCTGCTGTCAGGATTTTAACCGCTTTCAGACCTTCCAGTGTCATAGGGATTTTGATAACGATGTTTTTGTGGATTTTAGCCAGTTCTCTAGCTTCTTTTACCATGCCTTCATGATCCAGGCTGATAACTTCCGCACTGATGGGGCCATCCACGATAGTTGTGATTTCTTTTACAACTTCTACGAAATCTCTGCCTTCTTTTGCAATCAGGGAAGGGTTTGTGGTTACGCCACAGATGACGCCCAGGTCATTCGCTTCTCTGATCTGATCCACGTTAGCGGTGTCGATAAACATTTTCATGATGCTTCTCCTCTTTCTTTGTATATGATTGTAAACAAGTTACCATTTGCACATATTATGCTAGTTTTATTGTACTGCATAGAAAAGGCAAAAGCAACGGCTTTTCCCCACTTTTTCGTTTTCCGTCAATCTGCCCAAGGTCATAAGACAAGAGAAAAAATCTTTTGTTTGAAACACAAAAAAGAGTAACTGTCCTTACAGGAGGAACAGCTACTCTCTCAGGGTGTCGAAACAGTCGACACCCTATCGTCAAAGGCTCATTTCATTCAAGCCTTTGACGAATAAACAGAAGTATAAAGCAGGAGTTCCATCGGCTCAAAAGCCTTGAAACTCCTGTTTTTCCTCGTCGGAAATAAATTCCGACTGCGGTCTGCATTTGGGGAACCCTTTGTTCCCCAAGCCCTTCCGCACGTTTGAAAATGATAAAATCCCGTTTTTTAACAGGCTGAAAGGGGAACTGTCCTTACATAAGGAACAGTTCCCCTTTTTTGTTTTTTTATAACAGCCAGCCTTTGACAAAATCGGCAATGCCGTCTTTTTCGCAGACATTCTTGTGTCTGATTTCTCTTGTTTCAATGCCGCGGATGGGTGCAGGGATGGCTACACCGCTGACTTTTTCCATTTCTTTCATCAGCGCAAAAGCGTCGCCATCTGCGTATTTTTCATCCAACGCAGTCATAACGTCTTTTGTGAATTTGTAAGGGCTTGCGGTGGAAACGATAACCATGGGGTTCTTTGTGCCGCTTTCGGCTCTGTATTTTTCCGCCGCCGCGTAAGCCACTGCTGTATGGGTATCCATCACATAGCCTGTGTTTTTATATACTCTGCGAATAGCGTCAAAAGTTTCCGCTTCATCAGCAAATTCCCCGGAAATCCGTTCTTCTGTGATTTCCGCTGTGTACTTCCCTTCTGCCTGCAAAGCAGCCATTTCTGCCTTTGTCTTGTCCTGTCCGCCCATGTGGCACAGCAGACGTTCCAGATTGCTGGAAATGAGGATATCCATGGAAGGAGAAACAGTCACATGGAACGCGCGGTTTCTGTCATAAACGCCAGTGCGGAAGAAATCATACAATACTTTGTTGTCATTGGATGCGCAGACAAAATGACCTGCGGGCAGACCCATCTGTGCCGCATACCAGCCAGCCAGAATATCGCCGAAGTTCCCTGTGGGAACGGTAAAGTCCAGAGGTTCTCCCCATTTGATTTCGCCCATTTTCACAGCCTGAATATATGCCCAGTAGTAATATACAATCTGGGGCACCAGTCTGCCGATGTTGATGGAGTTTGCGGAGGAGAAACGATAACCTCTCTTTTCCAGTTCATCTGCCAGTTCTTTGTCCGTAAAAATCCGTTTTACAGCGCTCTGGGCATCGTCAAAGTTCCCTTTGATGCCTACCACACAGGTATTGTCCCCTTCCTGAGTAGTCATCTGCAATTTCTGCACAGGGCTGACACCGTCTTCCGGGAAAAATACCATGATTTTCACACCGTCTACGCCTGCAAAGCCTTCCAGCGCCGCTTTTCCTGTATCACCGGAGGTTGCTGTCAGAATAACGATTTCTTCTTTCTGTCCCTGACGTTTTGCCGCTGTTTTCATGAGATAAGGCAGGATAGACAGCGCCATATCTTTGAATGCCAGTGTTCTGCCGTGGAACAGTTCCAGATAAAGCATATCCCCTTTTTTCACAAGAGGTACGATTTCTTTTGTATCGAATTTTTCATCATACGCATGTTCAATGCAGTATTTCAGTTCTTCTTCCGTAAAGTCCAGATACAGCTTCAATACTTCATAGGCCAACTGCCGATAATCCATCCCCATAAGTTCTTCGGGAGTCTTATCCATTTTGGGGATTTCCTTGGGAATATACAGACCGCCGTCAGGGCAGATGCCACGCAGGATAGCTTCTGATGCAGACGCGGTAATGTCTTTGTTTCTGGTGCCTATGTATGTTGTCACTGCCATATTCACTCGCCCTTTCTTCCATGCCGATTTTCAAAGAGAATTGATGATAGTTCTATTGTACGAATATTTTTCCATTTGTCAACCACAATCGTACATTTGTTTTTTATCGAAAGACAATCTTGTATTCTGTATTTCTTATTCCCATTTCCAACCTACGGCGTATTTGTTTTTCAGCCGTCCTTTCTGGGTCTTGCCCCAGCCCAAGGGATAACCGTCCACGCAAACCAGTGTCCAGCCGTCTTTGGCTTCCGGTGCTTCCAATGTTTCCCCTTTCAGATAACGGATGACTCTCTCGTCAGAAAGAGGCATGTCCAGCACGTTCTTCACTTCTTCTTTTTTCAGTCCCATGGCAAAAGCCTGCGAAGGCTCAAACCGTCCTTTTTTCAGCGTTCCCAACTGCCAGCCGCTGCGCAGTACACGCAGACCTTTGGTGGCAGGTGCCCCTTCCGGCAAAAGACATAGACTGTCCCCGTAAATCTGGAAGGTGCCTTTCCATTTGCCCGTAAGGGTTTCTTTGGCAAACTGACGGAAAGGTTCCAATTCTTTTTCACCGATGGTTGCCTCTGTGGGTGTACTGCATCCTGTTGGTTCTCCTGTTTTCTGCAATAACGCCAGAAAATGCCCTTCCCCTTTGATTTTATGAGGATAAAGGCGCACACATTCCGTCAGCGGTTCACATCCCGGCGCAAAACCCCAGTTCTTTTCCAAAGGAACCAGCGTAAATTCCGGGTGATTGTCCAGAAATGTCTGGATACTGTCCTCGTTTTCCATTTTGGCAAAGGTACAAGTGGAATAGAGAATCATTCCCCCTGTTTTCACCATGGAAGCGCAGTGTTCCAGAATATCCGCCTGCTGTTCTCTGCAAAATGTGAGCAGTTCCTCGTTCCAGCTTTTCACCATATCCGGCTCTTTGCGGAACATGCCTTCCCCAGAACAAGGGGCATCAATCAAAATCTTGTCGAAAAATCCGCCGAACCGTTCTGCCAGCTTTTTGGGCGGTTCACTCATGACAATGGCATTGGTGATGCCGCTGATTTCTACGTTTTTCAAGAGTGCTTTTGCCCGTCCGGCACTGATGTCGTTGGAAATGAGCAGTCCTGTTCCATTCAGTCTTGCCGCCAGCTGTGTAGTCTTTCCGCCGGGTGCAGCGCAGATATCCAGCACGAAATCCCCTTCCTCAATGGGAATCATGGCACCGGGTGTCATGGCGCTGGGTTCCTGCAAATAGTACAGTCCCGCGTGATAATAGGGATGCTTGGCAGGACGTTCCCCTTCTGCGTAGTAAAACCCGCTTTCACACCAAGGTACAGGGGAAAGGGAAAATTCCCCTTTTTCCGCCAGTTCCGCCGGAGAAATTTTCAAAGTGTTTGCCCGAAGTCCGTAGAGTCTTTGCTCTTCAAAAGACGCCAGATACGCTTCGTATTCTTCCCCCAGCAATGCTTTCATTTCGTTGATATATGCCAATGGTAATTCCATGTTTTCCTCCTCGTTGTACGTCAACTGCTTCTTCTGCCTATCATCATACGCAAAAAAGAAGGGCGATGCAAGAATTGAACAAAAATTCAAACACCTTTTCTACGTTTTTTCGTCTTTACAAATATACCATGGTCGTATATCATAAATAACGTTAAAAATGACTTGGCAAAAAAAGGAGGGCTCCCATGGAAAAACAGATCTGGAAACCGGGCACCGTATTGTACCCCGTCCCTGCCGTTATGGTATCCTGCGGCAATATGGAGCAGAAAAACATTATCACCGTGGCATGGACAGGCACCATCAATACGAACCCACCCATGACTTACGTTTCCATCCGTCCCGAGCGTCACTCCTATGAGCTGATCAAGGAAAGTGGAGAATTTGTCATCAATCTGGTCACCAAAGACCTGACTTATGCCTGTGATTTCTGCGGCGTCAGAAGCGGCAGAGATGTGGACAAATTCGCTGAAATGCACCTGACAGCCAAAAAAGGGGAAAAGGTCAACTGCCCCATCATACTGGAAAGCCCGGTCAACATTGAGTGTAAGGTGAAAGAAATTGTTCCTTTGGGCAGCCATCACATGTTCCTTGCAGAAGTGGTTTCCGTCAGCGTCAGTGAAAAATATTTCGACAAGACAGGCAAGTTCCACTTAAACCGCAGCAAGCCCATCTGCTATTCCCACGGTGGATATTTCACACTGGGAGAACAGGTCGGCTCTTTCGGCTATTCCGTGCGGAAAAAGGACACACCCAAAACAGGAACAAAAAACAGAAAACGCCGCTCCGGCAAAAAACAGCGGCAGAAATAACAAAAGAGAGCGTATGAATTTTTAAGGAGGCGTATTATCATGCTGCAAATCACAGAAGTAAATATTTTTTCTTTGAGCAAAGACGAAGACGCATGGACAATCGAAGGGGAAATCATTTTTGAGGACGACCTGACCTCTGCTTTTGAAGCGGATTATCTGCCTGATGAAGACGAACTGGAAAATCTGTCTTTGGAACTGGAACTGGAAGACTTTGACACCAGAGTACTGAAAAATATGATCCTGGACGCAGCTAACGACTACGAGGACTGATACAGGAGGCGAGCAAGTATGAGCCTGACCATTTGTCCTGCCTATGACCGACCGGAAGAAGTCAAAGCCCTGTTTCTGGAATATACGGATTTCCTGCTGAAAAGCGATCCCTCTTTTGCCGCTTTTCTAGAGCTTCAGAATTACGACAGAGAACTGGAACATCTGGAAGAAAAATACGGACTGCCCAAAGGCAGACTGTATCTGGCGCTGGTGGATGACGCCATTGCCGGCTGCATTGCCCTGCGTCCCCTTTCGGATACGGAATGTGAACTGAAACGGCTTTATGTGAAAGATGCCTTTCGCGGTCATGGCATTGCGGAGCATCTGGTGGAAAAACTCATTGACGACGCCAGAGAAATGGGCTACGATGCCATGCTGTTGGATACCCTGCCTTTTCTGAAGGGTGCCCTGCATCTGTATGCCAAACTGGGATTTTATCAAATCCCGCCCTATAACAACAGCCCCATGGAAACATCCATTTTCCTGAAGCTGGATCTGCATCAATAAAATAAAAAGCGATTATGAAATCTTTCCCTAAGATTTCATAATCGCTTTTTTGTTACAGAATCCGTTTTGGACAAAAATCCAGATAATCTGCCGCTACCAGTTCATAGAGGATGCCATCCCGCTCGCCCTGCAAAGCATTCTTGTGGTTTGCTGCTCCATGCAGATGTCCATAAACCACCCGTTTCACAGGATATTCCGCCAGAATCTCCGTAAAAGCCGACGGCTCCCGTTTTTCATTGACCGGCGGGAAATGCATCATGACGATGATGTCCTCCGCCCCTGCTTTCATAGCCGCATCCAAAGACAGCCGCAGGCGAATCTGCTCCCGTTTGTAAATCTTTTCATCCTCTGGCGTAAAGCTGCGCTCATTGGGACAGAGCCACCCTCTTGTGCCGCAGATAAAACTCTTTTCCCAAGGCACCGCATCATTTTTCAGAAACGCCATTTCCGGGTACTGTCCCGCCAGACGGCTGGAGGATTTCCACCAATAGTCATGATTGCCGGAAAGAAGAATCTTCCGCCCCGGCAGGCTGTCAATAACATCCAAGTCCGCCGCCGCTTCCGGCAGACGCCTGCCCCAG
>NZ_CAJMDQ010000084.1 GCF_905212195.1 uncultured Anaerotignum sp.
CCCGCCGGTAGCAACAGCGGAAATACTTGCGGTGGTACCGAATTTCCCCACGACCATCAGGTCAACGCCGCCGTACAAAGCTTGTAGTACCAGCGACATCATCAGTGGGATTGCAAAACGAATCAGGGGCGCAGCAATTTTTCCTTCCAGAAATGTGTTGTTTTCCATAAAATCCTCCTTGCAAAAAAAACGCTAACAAGAATATACCCTTGTTAGCGTTAGTGTATCAAACGAAGCATTCCGTGAATGCTATATCATTATAAGGGGTGGGACAGAAAAAGTCAAGGAGAATCCAGAGAGGAAAATCACAAATTTTTACAGAGAAAAATCGAAATTTTTCAGCAGAAAAAGGCATGTTTCTTTTTGGAAAAAT
The DNA here is from genome assembly GCF_905212195.1 of uncultured Anaerotignum sp. Lineage (GTDB taxonomy): Bacteria > Bacillota > Clostridia > Lachnospirales > Anaerotignaceae > Anaerotignum. The sequence continues at coordinate 374 of NZ_CAJMDQ010000084.1, forward strand.
GGTTGACTTCGGATATGGGAATGTGTTATGTTTTATCCGTTTCTATTGGAAAAATCAGGAATGGAGGAAGCCGTATGCGCAGAGAAAATAACCTTGGCACAGACAGCATGGCAGGACTGGTAGTTCGTCTTGCCATACCCGCAATGCTGGCACAGTTTATCAATGTGTTGTACAGCATTGTAGATAGAATTTTCATTGGGAATATTCCAGAGATTGGCGCCACGGCGTTGGCTGGTGTTGGCATCTGCGGACCAATTGTTACCCTCATCACTTCCTTTTCTATGTGGGTCGGTATCGGCGGTTCTCCATTGATGAGTATTAAAATGGGGGAGAATGACCGAAAGGGTGCCTCTCAGATTATGGCAAACTGTTTTTTGATGATGATTGTCATGGCAGTTGTGATTACACTGCTGGTGATTTTATTCAAGCAGCCATTGCTGATGCTGTTTGGTGCCAGTGAAGTGACGTTCCCCTATGCAAATACCTATATGACCATTTATGCGGCAGGCAGTATCTTTGCCATACTGTCCATGGGGATGAATACGTTCATCATCTGTCAGGGATATTCTAAAATCGCTATGATGTCTGTGGTTGTAGGTGCAGTTACAAATATCATTTTAGACCCTGTGTTTATTTTTGGATGTAATATGGGGGTAGCTGGTGCAGCTGTGGCAACGGTCATTGCGCAGATGGTATCCTGTGCTTTTGTACTGCTGTTCCTTTTCGGCAGAAGACCGCCGGTACGCATTACCTTTGGCGGCTATAATCGGACACTGATGTTTCGAGTTTTATTGACAGGACTTTCTCCTTTTATTATTGTGGCACTGGACAGCGGTCTGATCATTGCCATGAATATGGTTTTACAGCATTACGGCGGCCCTGGATATGGTGACCAGCTGGTAACCTGTAATACCATTGCACAGAGCTTTTTCCTGATGGTTACACTGCCTATGGGCGGTATGACTGGTGCAACACAGCCAATTCTGGGATTTAACTATGGCGCTTGCCAGATGGATCGTGTCAGAAGCGGACAGAAATACACACTGATTCTTTGCCTGATCTTTACAGCTGTGATGATGGTGGTAGCACATGTTTTCTCATCATATTTCGTTAGACTGTTTACAAATGATGCCTTTTATATGGATTTGTCCATGAAAGCAATCAAGATCATGACACTGATGATTTTACCTCTGGCTGTGCAGTATACCATTGTGGATGGCTTTACAGGTCTGTCTGCTGTGAAATATTCCATTGTGCTTTCTACATTCAGAAAGCTGCTCTATTTTGCGGCAATGATGATTTTCCCGTTGCTGTTTGGCATCGAGAATGTCTTTTTTGCAGAACCTGCGGTGGATTTGGTCAGTGCAGGGGTATCTGTATTGGTATATTTGAAATGTATGAGCGGCATTCTGCGCCGGAGAGAAGAAAAAGTGGCTCTGGAAATGCGGAAATCTGCTGCATAAGGAAAGAGGAATCCAAAACGCTGTGGTGTTTTGGATTCTTTTCTATTAAAAGGAGTGTGAAATATGGATAAAAAAATGGAAAAGAAGCAATGCCGTCAGGAAATACAGAAAAAAATAGCCGCGCTTACGAAAGAATATAATAAAGAAGCAAGTCAAAAGATTTTTGCGAATTTGTGTGAAATGGAAGTGTTTCAGAAAGCAAAAACCATATTTTGTTTTGTTGGCACACCGTCGGAAATCGATACGCATGCCATCATTCAGCATGCATGGAAAAATCATAAGGAAGTAGCTGTGCCGAAATGTCTGGAAAAAGGACATATGGAGGCATATATCATTACAAAAGAAGAAGATTTGGAAACAGGGAAATTCGGTATTATGGAACCGAAGGAAGGATGTAAGGTATTGACGCCGGAACAGGTCGATTTGATTATCCTGCCGTGCCTTTCCTGCGACAGAAAAGGCAATCGGTTGGGATATGGCGGCGGATATTATGATAGATATTTGGAAAGATGCAAGGGCGTTCGTGTTGTAATTTGCAGAGAAAAACTGATGTTAGATGAAATTCCGTCAGAAACTTTTGACCAAAAAGGGGATTTTCTGATTACGGAAAAGGGCATATTCCCTATAAAGGCCTAAGAAATCCCGTTTGTGGAAAAAGAAAAACAGGATTTTTTAATGACAAGTGTTTACATTTGTCGAAAAATCAAATAAAATGAGTTTTGGTAAAAATTCAAGTAAAAGGTATGTGAGGGAAGAGGACTATGAAAGACACAAAAGTTTTATCTGGAACGGCATATTCCTTTGAAGGAAAAATGCCTCTGCGTCAGGCAATTCCACTGGGACTACAGCATGTACTTGCCATGTTTGTAGGGAACCTGACACCATTGCTGATCATCACAGGTGCGTGCGGCCTTGGGGTTGGCAGTGAATTTGCGGATCTGCAGGTCAGCCTGCTGCAAAATGCCATGCTGGTTGCGGGTCTGGTAACATTGCTTCAGCTTTTTGCCATTGGTCCCGTTGGTGGTAAAGTTCCTATTATTATGGGGACAAGTTCCGGCTTTATCGGCGTATTTAACAGCGTAGTTGCCAATATGGGCGGCGGCGTCATTGCTTACGGCGCTATCATGGGTGCATCCATTATTGGCGGTTTGATGGAAGGCGTACTGGGATTTTTCCTGAAACCCCTGCGTAGATTTTTCCCGCCTGTTGTAACAGGTACCGTTGTACTGTCCATCGGGCTGTCTTTGATTTCCGTTGGTATCGCTTCTTTTGGCGGCGGCAGCGGCGCAGCAGACTATGGTTCCATTGAAAACCTGCTGCTGGCTACATTTGTACTGGTTGTTATCCTGATTGTAAAACATGGTACAAAAGGTTTTACCAGCACATCTTCTATTCTGATCGGTATCATTGCTGGTTATATCGTTGCTTTCATCATGGGTTTTGTACTGCCTACAACAGGTGTGACAGCAGACGGCGTAGAATACACAAAAGCTTGGGTGCTGAACTGGGATAAAGTCAGAGAAGCAAGCTGGTTTGCAGTACCTGCACTGATGCCTGTGAAGATTATTTTTGACTGGAGAGCCATTGTGCCGGTATTGATCATGTTCGTTGTAACAGCGGTAGAAACCGTTGGTGACATCTCCGGTGTTATGGAAGGCGGTATGGGCAGAGAAGCAACTGATAAAGAACTGTCCGGCGGTGTTATCTGTGACGGTCTGGGTTCTACTTTTGCTGCTATTTTCGGTGTACTGCCCAACACTTCTTTCAGCCAGAACGTTGGTCTGGTTGCTATGACAAAAGTTGTTAACCGTATGGCTCTGGCTACAGGTGCAGTATTCCTGATTCTGTGTGGCCTGATCCCCAAACTGGGCGCGCTGGTTTCCATCATGCCTCAGGCTGTTCTGGGTGGCGCAGCGGTTATGATGTTCTCCTCTATCGTAGTCAGCGGTATCCAGCTGGTAACAAAAGAACCTATGACACCTAGAAACCTGACCATTCTGTCCGTAGCTCTGGGCGTTGGTTACGGTATTGGTGCAAACAGTGCAATCTTGGCAAAAGCGCCTCAGGCACTGCAGCTGATCTTTGGCGGTTCCGGTATTGTACCTGCAGCAGTTGTTGCTATTGTTCTGCATGTACTTTTGCCCAAAGATGAAGTTGTAAAAGATTAATTTTGAACAAAAAAAGTGATAAAACCTGATATTTCGGTTTTATCACTTTTTTATTGCAGTCAAAAAGTACAATGGATTTTATGAAACAATAGAAAAAATAAATTGGTAAAATTAAATTAGTTTATAAATTTAGAAAAATTGGCAAAAAAAGCAACGGTATTTTTAGTAGAAATCATAAAAATTCTTGCACTGTCTTTCGTACAAAGACAAATGTTTGAGCAATGTGTGAAAATGTCCTTCCATTGTAAACTTTTTTTGCTATTTCTATTGACTTTGTAGAATTTTATCATATATAATTGTAGTAACCAAAATCTTAAGATTTTAATAAAACTTTAAGATTTATGGGAAGGTTCAAAAGAATGAATAGGGGAGGATATTATGTTACAGGCATTTGACATTATCGGCCCGATCATGATCGGTCCATCCAGTTCCCATACAGCCGGTGCTGTGCGTATTGGTAAGTATGCACGGTCCATTCTGGGCGCGACTCCTGTAAAAGCGCATATCCGTTTCAGTGGTTCCTTTGCGAAAACATACAAAGGACACGGTACAGATAAAGCGGTCATTGCAGGTATTTTGGGCATGGATACAGATGATGCACGCATTCGTGTCAGCATGGATGTGGCAAAAGAAGAAGGTCTGACATTCGAATTTGAAGAAGCAGATATCGATGGTGCTCACCCCAATACAGCAGAAATCACTCTGGAAGATGCAGCAGGAAGAACTGCACAGGTACAGGGCGCTTCTGTTGGCGGCGGCAACATTGTCATCAATAAAATCAACGGCACCGCAGTTTCCATCAACGGGAAATCTGATACACTGGTAATCCCTCATCAGGATATTCCAGGTATGATTGCGGTTGTTACCAAAATCTTGGCAGAAAAAGACGTAAACGTTCATGGCTTCTCTCTGTGCAGAGACCACAAGGGCGGTACGGCTGTTATGACCATCGAAATCGATGGTGATATCAATGAATCCGTGCAGGATGCAATTCTGGAAAATCCCCATATTTTCTCCTGCACCATTCTGAAAGCAATTTAAGGAGAGAGGTGAAACTATGTTCAAATACGATTCTTTGGCAGATCTGGTTGCAGCAGCAACACAGGCAAACGAACCTCTTTCCAAAATCATTCTGCGTGAACAGGCAGAAGCTACAGAAAGCACAGAAGAAGCTCTGTACGCGCAGATGGAACGCTCTTTAGAGGTTATGCGTGAATCTGTAGAGGAAGGTCTGGATCCCGACAAACGTTCCGCAAGTGGTTTGACTGGCGGCGACGCATACAAAATGATGCGTGCAGTACAGGAAAACAGAAATATCTGCGGTAAAATCTTTGGGGATGCCATGACAAAAGCACTGGCTGTTTCTCAGACCAATGCTTGTATGGGCAGAATTGTTGCGGCGCCTACAGCAGGCAGCTGTGGTATTTTGCCTTCCGCTCTGCTGACCATTTCCGAAAGCAGAAACATTCCCAATGAAGACGTGGTAATGGCATTGTTCACAGCATCCGCTGTGGGTATGGTCATTGCAAACAACGCAAGCATTGCTGGTGCAGCAGGTGGCTGTCAGGCAGAATGCGGTGCAGCAAGCGCTATGGCAGCTGCTGCCATCGTAGAAATCTGTGGCGGTACACCTAAGATGTGTGAACATGCATGCGCCATTGCATTGAAAAATATTCTGGGTCTGGTTTGTGACCCTGTTGCAGGTCTGGTAGAAATCCCCTGCATCAAGAGAAACGCAGCTGGTGTTGCCAATGCATTTGTTGCGGCAGAACTGGCGCTGGCAGGAATTGAAAGTGCGATTCCCGCCGATGAAGTTATTATTGCAATGAAAAAAATCGGTGACGCTATGTCTTCTACACTGAAAGAAACAGCAGAAGGCGGTCTGGCTGTAACACCGACAGGTAAAAAGCTTTGTGAAAAAGTATTTGGTTGCTGCCAATAAAAGGGGAGGCAAAAATACTTTCAATATTAAGTTCGTACAACCTGACAAAACGCAATATTGAACATTTATAATTTAATAGGAGAATCATAATCATGACAAACATTCTTAGTAAGTGGAATAGCATTAGCTTAGTAAAACGTATTATTTGTGGCTTGATTGTGGGTGCTATCCTGGGTCTGGCTATTCCTGGTGTAACAGGAATCGGCATTCTGGGTACTCTGTTTGTAAGCGCTCTGAAAGCAATCGCGCCTGTACTGGTATTTTTCCTGGTAATTGCAGCTCTGGCTTGCGGTAACGAAGGCGGCGGCAGAACCATGGGTCGTGTTGTTATCCTGTATCTGGTAGGTACATTCCTGTCTGCAGTAGTAGCAGTAATTGCTTGCCATTTCATCCATATCACACTGCCTCTGGGCGACGTTGCAGCTGCTGAAGGTTACGAAGCAGCTGGCGGTATCGCAGAAGTATTCACAAACCTGCTGCTGAACCTGGTTGCTAACCCTCTGGGTTCCATCGTAAATGCGAACTACCTGGGTATCCTGGCTTGGGCTGTTATCTTCGGTCTGGCTCTGAAAGCTGCATCTGATACAACAAAGAAAGCACTGTTCGATTTCTCTGAAGCTGTTTCTCAGGCAGTTAGATGGGTAATCAGCTTTGCACCCTTCGGTATTCTGGGTCTGGTATTCACAACAGTTTCCACAAACGGTCTGGGTATCTTCGTAGAATACGGCAGACTGCTGGCTATCCTGGTTGGCTGTATGGCATTTGTTGCTCTGATCCTGAACCCCATCATCGTGTTCACTCAGATCAAACAGAACCCTTACAAACTGGTATTCAAATGCTTGAGAGAATCTTTCATCACAGCTTTCTTCACAAGAAGTTCTGCTGCGAACATCCCTGTTAACATGTCTCTGTGCAAATCCCTGGGTCTGGATGAAGACAACTACTCCATCTCTATCCCTCTGGGCGCTACAATCAACATGGGTGGTGCAGCGATCACAATCACAGTTATGACACTGGCTTGCGTAAACACAGTAGGTCTGGAAGTTCCTCTGGCAATGAAGATCCTGCTGAGCTTCGTAGCAGCAATTTCCGCATGTGGTGCTTCCGGTGTTGCCGGCGGTTCCCTGCTGCTGATTCCTCTGGCTTGCTCCCTGTTCGGTATCGGTAACGACATCGCAATGCAGGTTGTAGGTGTAGGTTTCATCATCGGCGTTGTTCAGGACTCTTGCGAAACAGGTCTGAACTCCTCCACAGACGCACTGTTTACAGCAGCTGCTGAATTCCATGATTGGAAAAAAGAAGGCAAAACACTGCCTATCTAATTTTAAAAAGAATAAAATCACAGGTTGTACGAAAACCCTGCTGGCTTTGGTCAGCAGGGTTTTATTTTTTTATACATTTTTCTTTGCTGCCTTGTTTTTTTCTAAAAAATTCATTATAATTTCATATATGTATCATGGCGAACAGCATGAAGAAAGGAAAGATGCAATATGATTATGCTGATTGCAAAAAACACCTTAATTGAAGGAAAGCAAAAAGAATTTACAGAACTGGCGGAAAAACTGGTTTTGGCTACAAGAAAAGAAGCCGGTTGCATTGCTTATGATTTGGTTGCAGACCAGGCAGATGCCTGTGTTTATTATTTTGTAGAAAAATATCAGGACATGAAGGCACTGGAAGAACATCGTGCAACAGCGCATTTTCAGAGCATTGTACCTCAGTTTGGTCCGCTGCGGACAAAGCCTTCTGAAGTTTCCGTTTGTGACGTATTGCCATTTACAGAATAATAGAAAAGGGGATAGCGTATGGGACACCCGGTATTATATAGAAAGCGTTTTATGCCGCAGGAAACCATTTTGCTGCGGGATGATATTTTAGTTTACCAGGACGAAAAGGTAATCGTAACAAAATGGAATGTTTTTCGTCCGAAGGCAAAATTTAGCCACGGTGTATCCTGTTATTTTTTGGAAGACGGATATAAAGTCAGTAAGTTTCTGAATGATCAAGAAGAATTGGTATATTATTATTGTGATATCATTGATACTACCTACGATGCCCAGGAAAACAGCTATCTTTTTACAGACCTGCTGGCAGATGTCATTGTTTACGATTCAGGATTTGTAAAGGTCGTTGATTTGGCAGAGCTGGCAGATATGCTGGATGAAGGCGTGATCACAGAAGAACTGGTGAAAAAGTGCCTGCGTCGTCTGGAAAAATTACTGGAAATCATTTACGGCGGTAATTTTGACGAGCTGACAAAATATCTGGAAATTGAGGGAAGTAAATGAGCGGAAATGTGCATAAGGGGCATCGGGAGCGCATGCGTCAGCGATTTTTAGCTGAAGGTGCGAAAGGCTTTGCAGATCATGAATTACTGGAATTGCTGTTGTATTATGCTGTGCCGCGAGGGGATGTGAACCCTCTGGCTCATAAAATGCTGGCAGAATTCGGTACACTTTCTATGCTGCTTTCTGCAGATCCTGCGGATATCTGCCGCAGATGTGGCGTGAAAGAGAGCACAGCAGTGCTGCTGGTTTTGCAAAGTGCATTGGCACATCGTTTGCAGCAGGAAAAATGGCGGGATAAACCGGTTTTGGATTCTGTTTCCCGTGCGGGGGCTTTTGCTGTAGATCTGCTTTCTCATTATCATTATGAACGCTTTTATATTTTGTGTTTGGATAATCGGAAACAATTGATACACACCTGCATGATTTCAGAAGGAACTGTGGATGAATCTGTGGTGCATCCCAGACTGGTGGTGGAAGCTGCTCTGCGTTATCAGGCTTCTTCTGTGATCCTGATGCACAACCATCCAGGTGGAACACTGCTGCCATCTTTTTCCGACGTGGAATTGACTGCCCGTATGGCAAAGATTCTCCATGAAATTGGCATAGAAGTGGCAGACCATATCATTGTTGCGGAAAACCAGTATTTTAGTTTTCTGGAACATGATTATTTAAAGGAAAAATAAACAGGAGGTTTTGAATATGAAGAAGTTATATCGTTCTAAAAATAATGTGAAAATCTCCGGTGTTTGCGGCGGTTTGGCGGAATACTTCAATATCGACGCAACACTGGTACGGCTGGTTTGGGTTTT
>NZ_CAJMDQ010000085.1 GCF_905212195.1 uncultured Anaerotignum sp.
GATTTGATATATTTTTCTGAATGAGATGTTTTTGTATCAAATATTTATACGATATTTTATTCTTTTATTTTCATAAAAAAGTTGCTATACTGTTTCTATGCAAAAACCGGAAAAGCAATCGTATTGGTTACAAAAGAAAAAGGAGGGAGTATCGTGTCATCTTATCGGGTGGAACATGATTCTATGGGGCAGATACAAGTGCCCGCAGATGTATATTGGGGAGCGCAGACACAGCGCAGTTATGAAAATTTTAAAATCGGTACAGAAAAAATGCCAACAGAAATCATTCGTGCCTTTGCCATTTTAAAAAAAGCAGCAGCTTTAGCAAATCTTAAAATTGGCAAAATGGATCAGAAGCGTTGTGATTATATCGGTCAGGTTTGTGATGAGATTTTGACAGGAAAACTGGATGGACATTTTCCGTTGGTGGTATGGCAGACGGGGAGCGGCACCCAATCCAACATGAATCTCAATGAAGTGATTGCAAATCGTGGGAACGAAATGGCTGGAGAAAAACTCCTGCATCCCAATGACCATGTCAATATGTCCCAGAGCTCCAATGATACATTTCCAACAGCCATGCACATTGCGGCATATCTGGAAATCAAGCAGCAATTATTGCCTGCTGTTCAGCGGATGATGGATCAGCTGCTGGTTCTGGAGGAGAAAAACCAGCACGTTATCAAAACAGGAAGAACCCACCTGCAGGATGCTACACCCATTACCTTTGGTCAGGAAATCAGTGGATGGCGCGCAATGCTGGAAAAGGCTTATCACATGCTGGAAGTATCCCTGCCGGGCTTATCAGAATTAGCATTGGGTGGTACAGCCGTAGGGACAGGGCTGAATGCACCTGCAGGTTTTGGTGAAGCCGCGGCGGAAGCGGTTAGCAGCCTGACAGGAGAGCATTTTATCACTGCACCCAACAAATTTCATTCTCTTACTGCTAAGGATGAACTGGTTTTTGCCCATGGCGCATTAAAAGCGTTGGCGGCAAATTTGATGAAAATTGCTAACGATATTCGGTGGTTAGCTAGTGGCCCTCGCTGTGGTTTGGGAGAAATTCATATTCCGGAAAATGAACCGGGAAGCTCTATTATGCCGGGCAAAGTCAACCCTACACAGTGCGAAGCTGTTACGATGGTTGCGGTACAGGTTATGGCAAACGATACAGCCATCGGAATTTGTGCTTCTCAGGGAAATTTTGAGTTGAATGTTTTTATGCCTGTCTGCATCTATAACTTCTTACAGTCTGTACGTCTTCTGACAGATGTGCTGGATTCCTTCCGCATTCATTGTGTAGCAGGAATCGAAGTCAATGAAGATAAAATGAATGATAATTTGCAGCGGTCTTTGATGCTGGTTACAGCATTAAATCCTTATATCGGCTATGAAAATGCCGCAAAAACAGCAAAGAAAGCCTATGCGGAAAATATCTCTCTGAAAGAGGCTTGTGTTTCTCTTGGATTTTTGACAGAGGAACGGTTTGACGAAATACTTCGTCCAGAAAAAATGGTTTGATCAGAGGAAAAGAGGGATTGATATGACTTTAGACGAAAAAGCGTTACAGCTTCATTATGAAATGCAGGGGAAAATTGAAGTGGTATCCAGAAAACCTGTTTGTACCAGAGAAGATTTGTCCTTATTATATACGCCCGGCGTGGCTGAACCATGCCGAGTCATTGCGAAAGATGAATCCGAATCCTACCGTTTGACAAGACGTTCTAATTTGGTTGCTGTTATTACAGATGGAACAGCAGTGTTGGGTCTTGGCGACATCGGCCCTGTTGCGGGTATGCCTGTTATGGAAGGAAAATGCGTGTTGTTCAAGGAATTTGGCGGTGTGGATGCATTTCCTATTTGCGTAGATTCCAAAGATGTAGACACCATTGTGCAGACCATTCATTTGATTTCCAAAAGCTTTGGCGGAATCAATTTGGAAGATATTTCTGCACCTCGCTGTTTTGAGATTGAAAGAAGATTAAAGGAAATCTGTGATATTCCTGTATTTCATGACGACCAGCATGGTACTGCTATCGTAGTAGCGGCTGCTATGCTCAACGCTATGAAGGTGACTGGCAAAAAAATGGGTGAAATGAAAATCGTAATCAATGGCGCTGGTGCTGCCGGAATCGCCATCGGGAAATTGCTGGTACGTATGGGCTTTGGAAACATTATCCTTTGTGACATCAACGGTATGATTTGTGAAGGAGACGCTGGTTTGAACGCAGAACAGGAAAAGGTTTCTCACATTACTAACCTGAATCATGAAAAAGGAACTTTAGCGGATGCTCTTCGAGGGGCAGATGCTTTTGTAGGAGTTTCTCGCCCTAATATGGTGACGAAGGAAATGGTAGCTTCTATGAATCAGGGCATTGTTTTCGCTATGGCAAACCCTGTGCCGGAAATTATGCCGGAAGACGCAAAAGAAGCTGGTGCCGCAGTCATTGGTACAGGCCGCTCCGATTATCCCAATCAGATCAATAATGTGTTGGTTTTCCCGGGCATTTTCAAAGGAGCGCTGGCCGTTCACGCTCGTGAAATTACAGAAAATATGAAGATACGGGCAGCTTATGCCATTGCTTCTCTGATTCCTGATGAACAGCTCAGTGCGGACAACATCATTCCTTCTGCATTGGATAAAACAGTTGCGGATGTAGTTGCAAAAGCAGTTGCGGATGTAGCGAGAGAAGATGGCGTTGCAGGAATTTAACAGGATTTGTTTTTGAGAAAAAATATCAATGGATAGGTTTTCAAGTATTATTTAAATTTGAAAACGATTATTTTAGAGTGGGCAGAATCGCGTTTTGGAGATTCTGTCCATTTTAGCATGAGGAGGAAATCCGCCAGCAAAATGTATTTTTCTTGACAAGTTTGAAATCTGCATTATAATACAAACGATAACATTTCTTATTCTGTTTTTCTATTTGACGAATGTTTGGATTGCGGTTTTGTTAGAAAGTGTGTGATGTGATGGACATTGCAAAAGAGGATGAAACCGGTAAAAGCATGAATTTGGCGAAAAAAATAAGATATAGGAGATTTTGATATGCCGATAGGAATTATAGTCAATGGTTGTTCCGTAATATTAGGCGGTATGCTTGGCTGTGTGCTCGGAAAAAAATTAGACAGCGAGCTTCAGGATAAACTGCAGATGGTTTTCGCTGTATGCTCTATGAGCATGGGCATCGGAACCATTGTATTGATGCAGAATATCCCAGCAGTGATTTTTTCTGTGATTTTTGGCACAGTTGTTGGACATGTTTGTCATTTGGAAGAAAGTGTGAATAAGGCAGCAAAATGGATGCAGAAAATCATTATGCGATTGTTGGGTTCACGTTCTGCCTTGCCGACAGAAGGAAAAGATGATATATTGCTGACGGTGATTGTATTGTTTTGTGCATCAGGCACAGGTATATATGGTTCTATGATTTCCAGTATGACTGGAGATCACAGCATTCTGATAGCAAAATCCATTTTGGATTTGTTTACTGCTTTGATTTTTTCCTGTAGTCTGGGTCTTGTGGTTTCTATGGTGGCCATTCCGCAGATGATTGTATTTTTGATACTATTTTTCTGTGCAGGGGTGATTTATCCTTTGTGTACACCGGAAATGATTGGAGATTTCAAAGCATGCGGTGGATGCATCATGTTGGCAACGGGCTTCCGTATGGTACGTTTGAAACAGTTTCCTGTTGCGGATATGATACCATCTATGGCATTGGTGATGCCCATCAGTTGGCTGTGGATGAATTATGTACTGCCGTTTGTAAGCTAAAGACGGATATAAAAAATGAGTGACATCTTTATAAGAAAATGAAAAAGGCTGAAATCCTTATGATACAGAGGGTTTCAGCTTTTTTATTTCGGAATTATAGAAAGTGTAAATGAATCGTAAATTAGAACATTGCGAAATATGCAAATACATAGATATGCAGACTTTTGTAAGAATCCTGTGGGATTCTTTTTTTGATGGCATTGAAATGATGGAATTTATGGGAAATCCTGTGGGATTACGTATACCGCTGTGCTGATACAAAATGCTTTTTTTGTTTTTTCCCTTAATAATTTTTTATAAGTTCATGCTAGCTTTCTATGTGAATGGGAGGGAAAGGAAACATTTTCCTATATGCTATGAAAAAAGTAATGAATTTTATATGAGAGATAAATTTTGTCTATGACATATACAATATTTAGCAATTGGTTTTTTTGTTTTGTCTATACTATAATCAATTCAGTCAAAAAATGCTGAAAAATAGATAAGAATATGTGAATTTCATACAAGGCACAAGGAGGATGAAAAACAAAAAGTCTGCAAATTGAAAAATACACCTCAATATAAAAATAAAAGGCAAAAAAGAAAAAGAAAGGAAGTTGAAAAATTATGAAATTTGAACACATGTTTTCTCCCATCCAGATTGGTCCTATGGTTGTAAAAAACCGTTTTGTTGTACCACCCATGGGAAATAACTTTGCAAACACAGACGGTACATGGAGTGATCAGTCTGTTGCTTATTATGCAGAACGTGCGAAAGGTCAGTTTGGTCTGATCACTATTGAAGCGACTGTTGTACATGAAGGCGCAAAAGGCGGCCCCAGAAAACCTTGTCTGTACAATGACAACAGCATCGAAAGTCTGAAAAAAATCTGTGACGCTGTTCACGCAGAAGGCGGCAAAGTTTCCATTCAGCTGCAGAACGCTGGCCCTGAAGGCAATGCAAAAAATGCAGGCGCTCCCATTCAGGCAGCATCTCCCATTCAGGCATGTGAAGCAAAAGACATTCCTAAGGAAGTTCCCACAGAAAGAGTATATGAACTGGTAAAAGGCTATGGCGAAGCTGCACAGCGTGCAGTAAAAGCTGGTGTAGACGCTGTAGAAATCCATATGGCACACGGCTATCTGGTAAACTCTTTCATGTCTCCCAGAACAAACAAACGTATTGATGAATTCGGCGGCTGCTTCGAAAACAGAATGAGATTCTCCCGTCTGATCATCGAAGAAGTAAAAGCAAAAACAGAAGGCAAAGTTGCAATTCTGGTTCGTATCAACAGCACAGAAGATATGTTTGGCGGTCTGGACAACCATGATATGTGTGCAGTTGCTGCATATCTGGAAGGCTGCGGCATCGATGGTCTGCATGTTTCCAGAGCAGTGCATCTGAAAGACGAATGCATGTGGGCACCTACAGGTATCCACGGTGGTTTCTCCGCTGAACTGGTTGACAACATCAAAAAATCCGTATCCATTCCTGTAATCACTGTAGGTCGTTACACAGAACCTCAGTTTGCAGAACTGATGGTAAAACAGGGTAAAGCAGATATGGTTGCTTTTGGCCGTCAGTCTCTGGCAGATCCTCACATGCCTCTGAAAGCAATGGAAGACAGACTGGAAGAAATGACACCTTGTATCGCTTGTCTGCAGGGTTGTATCGCAAACATGCATGCTGGTATCCCCATTGCCTGCCTGACAAACCCTATGCTGGGTCATGAATCCGAACCTTTGCAGCCTGCAGAAAAAGTGAAAAAAGTATATGTTATCGGCGGCGGCGTAGCTGGTATGTATGCAGCTTATATTGCAAAAGTACGTGGCCACGAAGTAACACTGTTTGAAGCATCCGATAAACTGGGCGGCAACATGAGACTGGCTGCTTTCCCTCCCGGAAAAGGCGACATCACAAACATGATCCGCAACTACATCGTAAAATGTGAAAAAGCAGGTGTAGAAATCAAACTGAATACAACCGTAACAGTAGACATGCTGAAAGAAGATCGTCCTGATGCAGTTATCCTGGCAACAGGTTCCGAAACACTGGTACTGCCTTTCATCAAAGGTATCTACAGCCCTGAAATCGTACACGGCATTGACTGTCTGGAAGGCAAACGCCCCGTTGGTCACAAAGTGCTGGTTGTAGGCGGCGGCATGGTTGGTGCTGAAACAGCAGAATTCCTGGCAGAACAGGGTCATGAAGTAGCTGTTATCGAAATGAGAGATGCTATCGGCCCCGATGTTATCCATGAACACCGTGTATATCTGATGAAAGCATTTGAAGAATACCATATCAGACAGATCACAAGTGCAGCAGTTCAGGAAATCCTGCCCGACGGCGTAAAATACAAAAATGCAGCTGATTCCAGCGATCAGACAATTTACGAAGCAAGAGGTTTCGATACAGTTGTACTGTCCATGGGCTTTGTATCCCGCTATACACACCGCGAAGGTCAGGACGTTGTTTACGATTTCGCAGACGAACTGCGCAAGATCGTTCCCGAAGTACACGTTGTTGGCGATGCAGTAAGAGCAAGACGTGCATTGGATGCAACAAAAGAAGCATATGCAGCAGCAGTAAAACTGTAAGATGCTTTAAGTTTTGGGGGAAGAACAATGGAAAAGAGAATTCAAGGTACTACAGGATTGTATGCCTTATTTGGATCACCTGTTGGGCATTCTGGATCGCCCGCTATGTATAACAAAGCATTTGCACATTACGGATTAGACTATGCATATTTGGCATTTGATGTAAAAGAAGATGGAATGGAAAAAGCATTTGAAGCCATTCGTCTTCTGAACATCAAAGGCGGCAACTTTACAACACCTTGTAAGGTTGCCGCAGCCAAATTGGTAGACAAGCTTTCTCCAGCAGCACAGATGGTTTGTGCCTGCAATGCTTTCACCAATGAAAATGGCGTCATTACCGGCCATATCACAGACGGCATCGGTTTTGTACAAAATCTGGCAAAACACGGTGTTTCTGTGAAAAATCAGAAAATTGTGATTTTTGGTGCCGGTGGCGCTGCAACCTCCATTCAGGTACAGCTTGCATTAGAGGGCGCAAAAGAAATACATATCTTCAATCCAAAGGATAAATTTTTCGAAAGAGCAGAACAGTTAAAGGAAACAATTTCCGAGACTTGTCCAGGCTGTACAGTGACAGTCAATGATGTGGCTGATCAGGCAACACTTGCAGAAAAAATCGCAGCCTGCGGCATCGTCATCAATGGCACCATTATGGGAATGAAGCCCTTTGAAGATGTGTCCCTGGTAGATCCTTCATATTTCCGCAGTGATCTGGTTGTTGCAGACACTGTATATAATCCGGAAAAAACAAAATTGATTTTGGAAGCAGAACGGGCTGGCTGCAAAGCCATCGGCGGCAAGGGTATGCTGCTGGAACAGGGCGCCGTGAACTTCAAACTGTTTACAGGCAAAGAAATGCCTTTAGACTAGTACGGAATGATGTTAGGGGAGGAAAACATGAAAACGAAGAATTATTTGATGTCAATTGTATGTGTCTACATGTGCTATTTGACACATGGGATTCAGGCGATTATTCTGAGCCAGAATAATATCAATTTTGCAACACAATGGGGTTTTGATATGTCCACACCAGACAGTGCAGCTTATGCAGCAGGTCTGGCAGCCGTAAGTACAGCCGTTGCCTGGGTAGGCTTTGGTAAGTTTGTCAGCGTATGGATCGGCGGCGAAATTTCTGACCGTGTGGGACGTAAGAAACTGATGATCGGCGGCGCATTTTTGTATATCCTGTGCTTCATCGGATTCTTGATGACAAAAAGCGCACTGGTTGCTTCTATCTGCGGTTTCCTGTCAGGTGTAGCAACATCCGGTTTCTGGGATGCAGCTGGTTATCCCGCAGTACAGGAAGCATATCCTAAGGCTCCTGGTTCTGCATTGATCGGGATTAAATTCTTTGTATCCCTGTCTGGTATGATTTATCCTCTGTTTGCAGTACAGATGGCAGCAAGCGGCAACTGGAAAATGAACATCATGCTGCCTCTGGTAATGTCTGTGATCTGTCTGGTACTGGCAGTTATCGTTCCTTTTGCTTATGATGATAAGAAAAAAGCAGCTACCGGGGAAGATGGAAGCCACAAACAGAATGCTGCACAGGCAGAAATTGAAGCTGCAAAAGCAGCAATGCTTGTAAAACCTAGCAAATTTGTAGTATTCTTGGTTATGTTCTATGCGTTCCTGTGCATGTCTATCATGTATGGCGCACAGCAGTACACAAAAGCTTTCGGTATGGCAGTTTGCGGCCTGACAGAACTGCAGGCAGCAGGTATGACATCCGTTTATACCATCGGTTCCATTTGCGCCGTTGTATTCTGGGCGTTTATGATGGCAAAATTGAAATGGAATCCTTTGAAAGTTGTTTTGATTGACTCTATTTTCACAGCAGTAGCTCTGTTGGGTGTACTGTTCATCCAGCAGGTAATCATCATTTACATTGCAATTGCAATGCTGGGCTTCTTCGCAGCCGGCGGTGCATTGCAGACAGGTCTGGCAGTTGTTCAGATGTTCAATCCTGGCCCTAAAGGCAGAAATACAGGTATTTACTATACCTTTATGGGCGCAGCAAGTTATCTGATCCCTGTTGTTGCAGCACAGCTGACAAAAATGTCCGGGGAAGAAAATGCCATTTATACCTTAATGATTATGTTGCTTGTTTTCGCAGTTTTAGCTATACTGAGTTCACTGTACCTGGTAAAACAGCATACAAAAATCTTCGGTAAGAGTGCATTGGCAAAACAGCAGTAAGAAAAAATAAATGAATAAGCAAAGAAGCTTTGCAGCAGCAAAGTTTCTTTGCATATATTCATGTCACTATTAGATAAGGAGGTCGTACGGTTTTGAGTGCCAGAAATTTAACAAACAAAAAGGAACTGCCATACATTCCTCTGGGCCCATTCCAGTGGAGGATTCCTGGCATACATTATCGCATAGAAAAAGTAGAATTTTTTCAAGGTATCATTTTAGGAGCAACTGCATTAAGTTCCATTCCCTATATGACAGACTGTCTGGGATTGCCTTATGAATTGGCATGGAGCTGCGTCATTATCGAAGTATTTCTTTATATGCTCCATGGTTGGCTGGGTGACCCTGTTGTTCCCGGGTGGATCACACCAACACTGCCCTTTACACTGGTTTTTCTGGAAGG
>NZ_CAJMDQ010000086.1 GCF_905212195.1 uncultured Anaerotignum sp.
TGAATCCTATATTAGATGATTTTAACTCTTTCAGAAATCTGCCATTTGGATACAAATTAAACTGAATTTATTTGTAAGACAAAAGCAGTATCATAAGATTTTCAGCCTTCCAAAAAAGGCAATGAGAAATTTCTTCTCAATGCCTTTTTCCTTTTCCATTACTCATAGAATTTTTACATAAATTCAATTACGTAAATTTATTTTATTTTTTTCTTTCTGAATCGTCAATATTTTTCATGCAAATTTAACGCATAATTTACACCGAATTCCATTCTATCCATCTATATATAAATGAATTTCTTTTTCTTAAAATCATGTCCTTTCATAAAATATCCATACTATGATCAATCATATCTTACATGGAACTTATGCCACATTTTATCGCCTATTATAAGGTAGAAACACGTTTACCATATTTCTATGTAAAGCCCCTTACAAGCCCATATAAAGCATTATATCCCTATTGGGCAAATTCTCTCCCACTCATATATTTTCAGCCCCTCAAAGCCCAATTTTCAAGTCAAATACAAAAGGCAGTGAGCACGCACCTCACTGCCTTTTTACTGTTTTCATCAAACAGCATTACATTTCATTTATAATTTGGGATTAGGAGTTTTTTAAATCACAAGCAATAACGTTCAAATTGTTTGTGTCAGCCTTTCAGCTAGGAGTAATATTTTTTGTTTACACGTTCTATCATAAATTGCCGATTTATGAGTTTGTTGAAACAAATGATTATTTGAAGAAAAGTTCGTACACTTCGTCTGTGGGCATATCTTCCCCAGTGAACAGTTTAAATGCAGCAGCGCCCTGCCACAGCAGCATGCCGATACCGCCTACAGCAACTTTGCAGCCAGCAGCTTTTGCATCCTGCACGAATTTTGTTTCCTTAGGATTGTAAACAACATCTGCTACAATCAGGTCAGGACGGAATACGGAAGTGTCTTCAATGAGAGACTGACCGTCCAGAGGTTTCATACCAACTTTTGTTGCATTAACCAAAATATCGCTGTCTTTGATTTCAGCATACAGTTTTTCTGTATCTTCCAGAGGATATACGTTTACATCGCATTCCGGCAGCATTTCTTTGATTTTTGCTTTGGTATGTTCTGCATTTGCGTAGAATTCGTCAGCTCTGTTGAAGATGGAAATTTTTGCAGCACCATCCAGAGCGGACTGCACCTGAACTGCGGTTGCAGCGCCGCCAGCACCCATAATGGTCATTTTTTTGCCTTTGACGTCTACACCATTTTCTTTCAGGTTTCTAACAAAGCCCATGCCATCTGTGTTGTTACCGTAAAGTTTGCCGTCTTTGACAACAACTGTGTTGCATGCACCAATGAGTTTTGCTGCATCAGACAGTTCGTCAACCAGTTCAGCTACTTTTGTTTTGCAGGGCATTGTTACGTTAAAGCCTTTGCAGCCCAGAACACGCAGAGCCTGTACAGCTTCTTCTGTTTTTTCCAGAGGAATGTCATAAGCCAGGTATGCATAATCCAGACCTGTTTTCTGGAAGCTGTAGTTGTACATTGCTGGAGAACCGGAATGTCCTACAGGTGTACCAATCAAACAAAACATACCTGTTCTGCCGCTAATTCTTCTTTCCATGTCATGTAACCTCCTTACATTTATTACGTCTAATGATTATTCCACCACTGTGCATGTGCTCAATTCAGAGGGTTTCACTCTCAGTGCACCCAACTGTGGCACAATTGTCTGAAAATAATCTGTCCCGCGGTGAAATTCTACCGCTTTCTCGTCTTTGTATTTTTCGATAAAGAAATATACCTGTTCATCATTTTGATCCGCTACCAGATCGTAATAGAGACAGCCTTCTTCCTGTCTGGTATTTTCAATCATTTTTTTTGCCAGCTCTACAAATTCCTGCTGTTTCCCTTCCTGAACGGTGTTTTTCGCGATCAGTAAAATCATGAAGCGCACCTCCTATTATTTTTCAGGCATTGCTTCAGGCCATGCTTCAGCCAGAACTTTTACAGTGTTGTCGAAGTTGTATTTTGCAGCTTCTGCTACGCCTTTTGCCAGAATTGCATCGCTGATAACTTCAACGCCCATTGCTTTGGGTTCTACGCCTTTTTCTCTCAGCATACGGCAGAATGCAGCTGTGTCGCCATAGCCTGTGCCGGGAGCCAGTCTGTCATGCATGGATTCGTCACGCAGAATGGATTTTGCATAAGCTCTGTCATGTACGTCGTTGATCTGAACAGCAACGATTTTGTCAGCAGGGATATCTTCCAGCAGAGCCAGATCGATGGGCTGATTTGCTCTTACCCAGTGCCATGTATCCAGAATCAGTTTTGCATTGTCGCAGCCGCTGCCTTTTACAACTGCCCAAGCTTTTTTGATATCGGGCAGACCGCTGTAAGGCATGGGTTCTACACCGATTGTGTATTTACCAGCTCTGTGGCACAGTTCTTTCAGTTTCTGTGCTGTATGTTCTACGGAGTAGTTTTCCATCAGACCACAGTTGATGTGATTTACGCCAAACAGTGCGCACATATGGAAGCACATCTGTTCTTTGTATTTCTGTTCGTAAGAACGAACATCATCAGCCCACTGTACGATGTATTCTACTTCTGTTACTTTCATATCGTATTTTTTCAGAATGTTCAGAATGTCTTCATCGAACAGACCTTCGTTCAGTGCATCTACATAAGTTTCAGCACGCAGACCAATGCCTTCAAAGCCAGCTTCTTTTGCAGCTTTTACTCTTTCTTCGAATGTGCACTGATCGCCCAGTGTCCAAGAGCTTACTGTGATAGGGAATTTTTTAGACATAATTCATGTTCCTCCTTAAATATTGCATTTCATTGATTGCTTATTTTATATTTTGCAGTGAAGAAAGCTTTTGCAGCAGTTCTTCACAAATTTCTACAATGTCTTTCTCTGTTGTATCGATGCAGATGTCCGCAGCTGCTTCATATTTTTCTCTGCGGCTTTCCATCAGATCGCGGATGAAATCTACACGCATATTTCCGTTAAGCAGCGGGCGTTCTGTGCTGTCTTTGACTCTGTCAAAAATCGCTTCCGGTGTTGCTGTCAGCCACACCACATAACCGCTTTTTTTCATCAAAGCCACATTTTTTTCTCTCAGAGGCACACCGCCGCCGCAGGAAACCACCACATGTCTTTTTTCCTGCAAAGAAATCAGCGTATTGCTTTCACAGTTTCGGAAATATTCCTCACCATGTACCGCAAAAATATCTTTGATGGACATACCTTCTTTTTTCTGGATATAGGCATCCATCTCCATGACTTCCATGGCAAGCAGATTTCCCAGACAAGCGGAAACCGTTGTCTTGCCGGCACCCATAAAACCAATCAGCAAAATATTTTTTTCGAAAAGTTCTTTTGCCTGTATCCGCTTACTGTTTTCGATGATTCCTTCGAAAATATGTAAAATTTCATGACGAAATACGGAATCCTTGGTGCTGTGCTTGACTGCGTCCAGCTGCTTCTTTTCCTGTTCCGGCTGCAATACCGGAATGCCATATTCTCTTTTGTATGCGATGATTTCTTTGATACATGCCATTCTGGTTTTTAAAGCTTCCGTAATGGCTGCATCACATTGCGCGATGGTATCACGCAATTGTTCCAATTTGTCTTTTTCCTGTTCCATTCGATTCCTCCCTTCAAGGGTTATCAATCATGTTTTACAAGACTGGGTTTGTCCTTTTCACACACTAAGTGTACGACAATTTTATGATAAATTCTAATTGATTGTTTTTGTGTTTTAATAGACAATATTTATCTAATATAGTATACTGAGTTTAGAAAACAAAACGGATTTGAAACAGAAAGGTGAGCGACATGAATTTATATCATTTACGGTATTTTATGGTATTGGCTGAGATGCAGCATTTTCGGAAAGCATCAGAAAAACTTTGTATTACCCAGCCTAGCTTAAGTCATGCTATTTCCCAATTGGAGTCAGAACTTGGGGTATCCCTTTTTGACCGTCAGTCACGTTCATCCGTTTTGACAAAGGAAGGACGTCAGTTTCTGGATTACGTGCAGAGATCTCTTTCCATACTGGATGACGGCGTATCTGTCATGCAGAAGGCGTCCAAGGGCGAAGGCATCATCAAACTTGGATTTTTGCGTACATTGGGCACTTCTTTCGTACCGGAAGTTGCCGCATCTTTTTTGGAAACAAAGCCGGATAAATCCATCCAATTCGAATTTTTCTCTGGAATCACCAGTTCTCTGCTGGATGGCCTGAAACAGGACAAGTACGACGTTGTATTCTGTACCAAGATCGATCAGGAAGTAGATATTGATTTTACACCCGTGGAAAAACAGGATTTGGTGCTGATTGTTCCCAGAAATCACCCCTTGGCAAATCATCACAGCATTGACCTTTCGGAAACACTGCCCTATCCGCAGGTTTATTTTTCCAAAGGCTCTGGACTTCGTTCCATCATTGACAAACTCTTTGAAAAAATCGACGGAAAGCCTACCATTGCCTATGAAATCGAGGAAGACGAAGTTGTTGCAGGTCTGGTATCCAAAGGCTTCGGCATCGCTGTTGTGCCCTATATGGAGCAGCTTCTGCGGCTGAATGTAAAGATTATTCAGATTTCTTCCCCTGCATGGGAAAGAAATTTCCATATGGCTACACTGAAAAACAAATACCTCTCCCCTGTTGTACAGGAATTTCGTGAATTTGTTTCCAAGAATTATCCTAAATAAATTCTGGATTGTGTATTACATATAAAGAAATTTATCAATTCAGAAATAGAATCTATGGAAATATGCTTTTTTTGATGATGGAAAATCACATGTATCATTGCAAATGGCTCGATGCGTTTCCTTTTACACGGTCATTAAAAAACTTTACAGCATATTATAAATACTGTTTATCATTCTAAAAAAACAAAACAGGTGCAGCTTACATATTCTGTATGCTGCACCTGTTTTTTATGGAATATTTTAATGGAATATTAAATGGAAATCCTGACAAACATTTTTTGACGAAAAATTGTTTTTGTGGAATCACATATCTCTGTGATATCTTTTTATCTTTTGTACTTTTGTGATATTTTATCTGAAACCAAGTCTGTCCAGTGTATTCAGTACCAGATGACGACCAGCGTCTACACCATCGATGATTCTTCGTGCACGAACAGAATCGCCAATGTTCAGCACTTCTACATCTTCCCCTGTAAAAGCTTTCTGCATTTCTTCCCAGATGGGTGCATAAGCTTTCATACCCAGACATACAAAGCCATAATCGAAAGGCAGTGTTTCTTCTTTGCCATCATATTTCACTTCAAAGGAATCTGCATTGACTTTTGTCAGTGCTGTGTTTACCATTTTGCGAACATGGTATTTTTCCATGCATTCATTCATGCTGGATGTGGAAGATGCGTCCAGACCATTGCCAATAACGCCCATCATTTCTACGATAGTCACTTCTGCGCCGCGAGGTGCGAAGAATTCCACAACGTCCAGACCAACTGCACCGCCGCCGATAACAGCAACTTTTTTACCTGTCAGATCTTCAGGATAATCGTTCAGGTGATCAATCATATCATGGATGCAGTACACTTTTGCATCGTCTTTCTGCAGATTTTCATGAAGGCCTTCAATGGGAGGCAGCATAGGCACAGAACCTGTTGCGTTTACCACCAGATCAGGATGGTAGCCTTTTACAGTTTCCACTGTTGCATCCACACCAGTTACAATTTTCAGATTTTCCAGTTTTTCTGCACGATGTTTCAGATATGTAGGGAAATCTGCCAATCTTGTTTTTGCAGGAATCTTGGAAATCTGTACGGACAAGCCGCCTACCTGCTGTTCTTTTTCCAGCAGAACAACGTTACATCCAACTTCAGCAGCTGTGCATGCTGCTTCCAGTCCGGCAGTACCTGCACCAACAACGACTACGTTGCAATCTTTCTGTACTTTTGTTTTCTTATATTCTTCTCCGTAAATCAGGTCGGGATTGATGGAGCAGCGAATGGGTTTGTTGCCGCCAATACGGTTACCCACACAGCCTACGTTACAGGAGATACATTTGCGGATATCAGCCACATCGCCATACTGCGCTTTGTTGCACCAGTTAGGGTCTGCAATCAGACCACGTCCCATACCGATGAAGTCTGCATCGCCTCTTGCGATAATATCGTCAGCAACTTTGGGATCACGAATGTTGCCCATGGCAATGGTAGGTTTCTGGAATTTTTCACGAACTGCTTTTGCCATGTAAGAACGCCAGCCATCTTTCAGATAGTTTGCGTCAATCTGGTACTGAATGCTCTGGTTCAGTGCAGCGGATGTATCGAACAGATCCACTTCATCGTTCAGATATTCCAAATATTCCAGACAGTCTTCCATGGTGTTGCCGCCAGCCACCAGTTCATCTACGCTCAGACGCAGAGAGATAGGAACTTTAGGGCCTACTGCTTTTCTCACTTCATCAATGACCATACGGCAGAAACGTGCGCGATTTTCCGCAGAACCGCCAAATTCATCTGTACGGTCGTTCATCAGAGGAGAAAGGAACTGGCTGATGAGATAAGAATGACCTGCATGGATTTCAACCAAATCGAAACCAGCGTTTACAGCACGTTTTGCTGCTGTACCATAGTCCTTTGCAATACTGATCAGTTCTTCTTTTGTCAGCGGTCTGGGTTCTTCCCCACCTGTTTTAGAAGGAATATTGGATGCAGAAACAGGCTGCATACCAATTCTGCTGCTCATAGCAGATGCACCTGCGTGGTTCAGCTGGATACCGATACATGCGCCATGTCTGTGACATGCTTCTGTCAGATTGAAAAGACGAGGAATGTAGCAGTCTTTGTCAATGCGCAGCTGTGTGGTACCATTGGAACCCTCAGGATATTTTACACAGATATTTTCCACCAAAATCAAGCCTGTGCCGCCTTTTGCCCGCAGTTCATAATATTTGATGTGTTCGTCGCTCAATTCGCCGTTATGACCTGCCAGGTCACTTCCCATTGGCATCATAACAATACGGTTACGTACTGTTACGGTTCTCAGCGTAAAGGGCTGGAAGATGTTGGGAAAGTTGTTTTTCATTATGATTTGCTCCTTTCGTTTGTTATGTGCTTAACGTTTTTCTCTGCTTATAATTTATCCTGTATTATTCAATAAATCCAATCAATGATTTCCGTTGTTTTGATAGTTATTATCTATCTCGATTGCACGTTTACGCACTTTTTCCTCAAAATCTTCCCAATTAAATAAAGAGTGAAGAATCTATGATAATTCCTCACTCTTTTGTCTTTTTCTGATATAAATTTCTTATACATCCAATGATTTTTGGCATGTCAATTCTTTGATTTTTTCATCTCTTTCCTGGTCGATAGCTTCCAATTCTTCTGTTGTAGGCACGCCCAGTTTTTTCTTCTGGAAGTCCATATTGGACAGCGCAAGGTTCATCAGGATACCAACCAACAATGCCCAGCCGGAGCCTTTGAATGCCAGAACGGCAGCCATAACCCCTGCAATACTCTTATCTGTATTGGATTTGCAGTATTCCATACCGATTCTTGCACAAACATATGCCTGGAACAGCAATGTAATGGCAGAACCTACCCCCATAATGGGTTTCATGAAGGATACGATAGGAATCAAAATAACACTCAGGAATGTAGCCATACGGAAGGAGCTCATACCGCCGATAAGGGATTTCATGGCTTTTTCCCCTTCACGATAACGCATGGCAACAGAAACTGTCATACCAACCCACAAGGGACCAGACAGCGGCGGGAATGGTGCAAAAATCCCCAGAATAAAGTTACGCAGACCACTGATCAGATTTGAACGGCTGGAATTGAAGTCGATGTATTCGTCATTTCTGCTTTCCTGTGCTTCTTTCACCAGTGTTTCAGAAGTAACAAAGTCACCGAATGCCAATACATAGCAGATCAATGCCAGAGGTATTGCTTTCAAAAATACGGATAATGACGGAACCCCAACAGCAAAAATGCTGACTGTGTTCAAAATTTCTCCAAAATCGGGAATTCGAATGATTGTTCCCAATTCCAATTCTGGATAAGACAATTCTTTTAACAAAATACCAATGAGCATGGCCAGCAAATAAGGGAACAGATTCCCGTACTTTGCCATAACGTCTAAAATTTTGATGGTTTTTCTCTTTTTCTCACAGAAAGGAGAAAAACTCAGAAATGCCAGCAAAAATGTACCTACCAATGTTGCCACTGGTGCAATCATCAGCTGGCTGTCTTCAGCTAACTGTCCCTGAATAACCGTAATAGGTGCAGCCAGCAGAATACCCCCTTTTACAGAAGCCGGAACCAGACGGACAAATCTATCTGCCAGCTTCGTAATCCCCATGAATATAAAGAGGAATGCTACTAAGAGCTGTACTGCAATCATGGCCTGAATCCGTTCAGGTCCCTGTTCAAAACCTTCCAGGAAAACCAATGTCATATAAAACAAGTAAGGATTTTTTGCGTATGTTTGGTTACAGTTCTTTAGAAGAATTGCCACAATTACCAAAATTTAAATTAGATGAGAATAGACA
>NZ_CAJMDQ010000087.1 GCF_905212195.1 uncultured Anaerotignum sp.
AACACTGCTGGAAACCATGGACGGCGGCGACCTGATCTATCTGGGAGAATACACAGCAAAAGCTGACGAAACAGGCAAATCCGTTTACGGCACCAAAGCCGAACTGCAAAAGGCAAGACAGCACTTTGGTCTGGTGTTCCAGAACTTTAACCTGTTTCCTCACTACTCCGTACTGAAAAACATCACAGAACCCCCTATCCTCATCGGCAAACGCCCCAAAGACGAAGTTTACACCGAAGCAAGAGAACTGCTGAAAAAAATGGGTCTGGCAGACAAAGAAGATGCTTACCCTTACCAGCTTTCCGGCGGTCAGCAGCAGCGTGTATCCATTGCCCGTGCATTGGCAATGAAACCGAAAATCCTGTTCTTCGACGAACCCACTTCCGCCCTTGACCCGGAACTGACAGGGGAAATCCTGCACGTTATCAAAGAACTGGCAGCGGAACACATGACCATGGTCATCGTTACCCACGAAATGAGTTTTGCCCGTGACGTATCCGACCACATCATTTTCATGGACGGCGGCGTCATTGTGGAAGAAGGGGAACCCAAAGAACTCATCAACAACCCCAAACAGGAACGTACCAAAGCATTCCTGAGCCGCTTCCAGGCATAAGGAGGCATTATGAAACTCCAATTTGTGAAAGTAAGTCCAAATGAAAATATGACACTGCTCATCGAAAGTCCGGTGCCCAGAAGTCAGCATCTGGCAGTGGCAAAGGCACTCATTGCTTATGGCAGTGTTTACGCGGAACAGGCGGGATACATCGAAGAACCGGAAAACAAAGCCGCCTGCGCCCGTCTGCAAATGATGGCTGGAGAATTCTGCGGCAATGCTACCCTTTCTCTGGGGGCATACCTGTTCTCCAAGGAACATCCCCAAACAGGCGCAGAAAAAAACTTCCTCTTGGAAGTATCCGGCGCAGACAGCCTTATCGACTGCCATATGAAAAAAGAAGCTG
Source organism: uncultured Anaerotignum sp. (assembly GCF_905212195.1). Classification (GTDB taxonomy): domain Bacteria; phylum Bacillota; class Clostridia; order Lachnospirales; family Anaerotignaceae; genus Anaerotignum. The sequence goes on from NZ_CAJMDQ010000087.1 coordinate 963, forward strand.
ACGGCTATCTGGGACAGCTTTCCATGCCTATGCCTGCGAAGATTGCCACAGAAACCTATGTGCTGAACGGCGTTTCCTATGAACTGGAAACGGTCTATCTGCCGGGCATCACCCACATCATCGTTCCCAAGGCTCTTTGGGGCGAAAAGGCACGGGAAAAGGCAGAACAGGCTGTAACAGCATGGGAAAATCAGATTGCCGAAGAAGCCTTTGGTATTCTGCTTTTTGACGAAACAGAAATGACGCTGGAACCGCTGGTATGCGTCAAAAACGCCTCTCTCGTATGGGAAAGAGGCTGCGGCAGCGGTACAACAGCCCTTGGTGCAGCTCTGGCAACAAAGAAGCAAGATTCCCTTTCTCTGGGATTGAAACAGCCCGGCGGCGTTATGTACATCGACGCTGACTGGAAAGATGGCTGTCTGCATTCCCTGACATTGACCGTACGTGTAAAGATTGCAGCAGCAGGTACTGCCTATCTGGAATCTTTCTAACAAAAACATATGCAAAACAAGAAAAACCGGAAACCCATATCAATGGATTTCCGGTTTTTTTACGTGTCAGAAAATCATCTGATTTTCCAAAAATCAGGGATTAGGGCCCAGCTGACCCGGTAGGACCCGTTGCACCTGTTTCACCTGTTGCGCCGGTAGGGCCTGTGGCACCTGTTTCGCCTGTTGCGCCCGTAGGTCCTGTGGGGCCTGTTTCACCGGTGGCTCCTGTTGCGCCGCTTTCCCCGGTAGGACCAGTTGCTCCTGTTGCGCCGCTTTCGCCAGTAGGTCCAGTTGCTCCTGTTGCTCCACTTTCCCCAGTAGGTCCTGTTGCTCCTGTTGCGCCGCTTTCGCCAGTAGGTCCCGTTGCGCCCGTTGCACCGCTTTCGCCAGTAGGGCCTGTAGGACCGGTTGCTCCTGTTGCACCATTTTCACCGGTAGGGCCTGTAGGGCCAGTTTCACCGGTAGGGCCGGTGATGCTCAGCCCTGCAATACCAGTAGGGCCTGTAGGGCCAGTAATGCCGATGCCTGTAGCCCCTGTTGCGCCAGTAGCTCCCGTTGCACCTGTGGGGCCTGTCGGACCTGTAATGCCGCCGCCTGTACCAGTAGGGCCTGTTGCTCCGGTGGGGCCTGTTGCACCGGTAGGGCCTGTTGCTCCGGTAATACCTGCCGCGCCTGTGGGACCTGTGGCACCTGTCACGCCGGGCGCGCCTGTGGGGCCTGTAGGCCCGGTTACGCCAGTGATGACAACCACATAACACCCGGGCCAGCATTCCGGCCAGCAGCCGGGATTGCAGGGATTACAAGAATTGCAGTCTGGATGCCATGGATTGCAGTCAGGACGGCAGCGGTTTTGGTTCTGTCCGCCGCAGGAATGACCGGTATATCCATTCTGTCCGCCTGTGTAACAGCCGCCGCTGTTTCCCGTATTCCGGGGCACAGGTTCACAGCCGAATCCGCCGTACCAGCCGCTGCCGCGGCGATTATACCCGTTTCCGTCGGGATTTCGATACATACGCATTCCCCTCTTTTCCTTATCCTTTTCTGTGTTCATTTTATATTATGTGCGCTGACCAAAATTGTGCCCCTTTTCTCCTGCAAACAAAAAAAGAGAGAGGATTTGTATCCTCTCTCTGATTTATTATGCTTCCAGATTTGCTTCTGTTGTTTCTTCCGGTTTTCTTTCCAGAATTTCCATGAATTCTTCGCCGGTGATGGTTTCTTTTTCCAGCAGATAAGCGGAAATTTCGTCCAGCTTATCTTTATGGCTGCTGATAATCTGATATGCCTTGTCATGGGCTTCTTTGACCATGGCAATGACTGCCGCGTCAATCCGAGTTGCTGTTTCATTGGAGCAAGCCAATGTAGTATCGCCGCCCAAATACTGGTTATTGACAGTTTCCAGAGCCACCATGCCGAACTCGTCGCTCATGCCGTAACGGGTAATCATGGCTCTTGCCATACGGGTTGCCTGCTCAATATCGTTGGACGCCCCGGTGGTAATGGAATGGAACTGAATTTCTTCTGCCACACGACCGCCGGTGAGTGTCGCAATTTTATTGAAGGCTTCTTCCTTATTCATCAGGAATTTTTCGCCCTCATCAATCTGAAGGGTATAACCCAATGCACCGGAAGTTCTGGGGATAATGGTAATCTTATGAACAGGTGCGGAATTTTTCTGCAAAGCCGCTACCAAAGCATGACCAACTTCGTGGTATGCGATGATGGCTTTTTCTTCTTTGGAAATAACCGCGCCTTTCCGCTGATAACCTGCCAGAATCACTTCTACGCTTTCTTCCAGGTCTGTCTGGCTCACTTTATCCCGACCCATACGTACCGCACGGAGGGCGCCTTCGTTGATGATATTGGCAAGTTCCGCACCAGAAGCACCGCTGGTTGCTCTTGCCACAGCGCCAAAGTCGATGTTGTCTTCCATTTTGATTTTTGCCGCATGAACTTTCAAAATGGCTTCTCGACCCTGCAGGTCAGGCAGTTCCACAGGGATTCTTCTGTCGAAACGACCGGGACGCAGAAGGGCTTTGTCCAGTGTTTCGGGACGGTTAGTAGCTGCCAGAATGACAACACCTTTTGTGGCGTCAAAACCGTCCATTTCTGTCAGCAGCTGGTTCAGGGTCTGTTCTCTTTCGTCGTTGCCGCCCATGCCGTTGCCGTCACGTTTTTTCCCGATGGTATCAATTTCGTCGATGAATACGATACAAGGAGCTTTTTCCCCTGCCTGTTTGAACAGGTCACGGACTTTTGCCGCACCCATACCTACGAACATTTCCACAAATTCAGAACCGGAGATAGAGAAGAAAGGTACGTTTGCTTCCCCGGCTACTGCCTGCGCCAGCAGAGTTTTACCAGTACCCGGAGGGCCTACCAGCAGGGCGCCTTTTGGCATTTTCGCACCTACGCTGGTGTATTTTGCAGGGTTATGCAAAAAGTCTACGATTTCTTTCAGTGCTTCTTTCGCTTCGTCCTGTCCTGCCACATCTTTGAATGTCTTGCCGGTCTGGGCTTTTACATAAACCTTGGCGTTGGACTTACCAAAAGCCATGGCATTGGCACCAAAACCGCCTTTTTTCATCATTCTGCCGAACACCAGCCGCCAGAACAGGAAGAACAGCAGGAACATGATGAGGGTACTCATCCATGGCGAAACTTCCTTGGGCTCAATGGCGGAGAAGTTTGCCCCTGCCGCATACAAACGGTCTACCAGCATATTATCCTGCATACGCACGGTGCAGTAGAGCATTTCGTGCTGCTGCTGACCGGGGAAAATCATTGTCTGGGGTTCCTCGTTGGTATCTTCTTTCAGGGAATAATAGATCACATCCTCATTGACCTGTACCTGATCGATATTCTTTGCTTCCAATTCGTCCAAGAACACATTGTAACTTACTTCCTGCACCGTGTTATTGGCAAACATGGGCAGTACCAGCCAGTTGATGACAAACATTACCGCCAGGGCAATGAGCCAGTAATAAATCAACGGCTTCTTCTGGTTTTCCATATACATTCACTCGCCTTTCTGCTCGTCGTATGTAAGCATATCTTCCTGTAGATTTGCTTTCATCTTTTCCAATATTTCCAAAAAAACTTCAATTTCTGCTTTCGATAGTCCCCGCAGAGCGATTTTTTCCATCCGCACCACAGCCATTTCTACCTCTCGATGCAGGCTTTTTGCCTGAGGCGTCAAAACAATCCGTTTCAGTCTGGCATCTTCTTCCACAGACAGCCGCTGGATCAGACCTTTTTTCTCCATGCCTTTGAGAATTCCTGTCACCGTGGAACGGCGTACATGAAATTCTGCCTCCAGATCTCGCTGAAACACGTCCTGCTCCTGATGCTGATAGAGATACTCCAATATGAACAACTGCATCCCCGTCAGATTTGTAGCCTCTACGCAGGTCGTACAGGCGTTGGCACTGTGCCGCATGAGATTGGACACCATTTTCCATTCCAGACAAAAGGAAATTTTCGGCTGCATCCTGTCACCTCCAAAAAAATGTTAGGGTACTAACTGTATCTTTCCCTAACAGTATAGCACCCTTTCATCCACTGTATGTGAATAAATTGTAAACATTTTATGAACTTATGAATCTTTCGACCGCTGGATATCCGCGCCCAAAGCCCGCAGCTTTTCTTCGATGCGGTCATAGCCCCGTTCAATGTGGTAAATGTCGCTGATTTCCGTTTCTCCTCTGGCTGCCAACGCCGACAGAATCAGGGCTGCTCCTGCCCGCAGGTCTGTGGCACGGACGCTGGTTCCCGTCAGACTGTCCACACCTTCAATGATGGCGGAACGGCTATCTATCTTGATATCCGCCCCCATACGCTGCAATTCTGCCGCATGCATGAACCGATTTTCAAATACGGTCTCCGTGATAACACTGGTTCCCTTTGTGACAGCTGCCAAACTCATAAACAACGCCTGCATATCCGTGGGAAAACCGGGGTAAGGCATGGTTTTCAGCTGTATGGGACGAAGTCTGCCCTTCCGGTATACCCGCAGTCCCGTCGGTGTCACTTCCGTTTTGGCATTACATTCTGTCAATTTGGCAATAACAGGTGTCAAATGCTCCTGCCGCACCTGCTCTAATAAAATATCGCCACCGGTAATGGCTGCTGCCGTCATAAACGTTCCTGCCTCTATGCGGTCGGAAATGACGCTGTGTGTGGCACCATGGAGCCGTTTCTGCCCTTGAATGACAATGGTATCTGTGCCATCCCCAGTAATTTTCGCCCCCATTTTTCGCAGAAAATCCGCCAGATCACATATTTCCGGCTCTGCCGCCGCATTCTCTATAGTAGTAGTGCCCTTTGCCAGCGTTGCCGCCATCATAATATTTTCCGTTGCTCCTACGCTGGGAAAATCCAGATAAACCCGTTTTCCACGCAAGCCATTTTTTGCTGAAAGCTCCACCACCCCATGCTCCAGTTTATGGACTGCCCCCATGATGGAAAATCCTTTCAAATGCAAATCCACCGGTCTGCTGCCGATGGGACAGCCGCCGGGCAAAGGCAGTGCCGCCTGATGACATCTTGCCAGCAAAGGCCCTGCCGCCAGAAAAGACGCCCGCATGGCACAGGCATTTTTCTCTGCTGCCTGCTGATTGGATAATGTTTCACTGCAAATCTGCATGGTTTCCGTAAGCGCATCATAAGATGTTTCTGCGCCAAATTCCTGCAATAATTCCGCCATTTCCATGACATCTGTCAATGCTGGAACATTTGTAATGGTGCAGGGTTCTTCTGTAAGCAGACAGGCTGCCAGTATGGGTAAAACGGCATTTTTCGCGCCGCTGATGCGTACCGTACCGTGAAGGGCTTCGCTTTGCCGTACAATAAATTTTTCCATGGTTCTGACCTCGTTTTTTCTGAAATTTGTGTTTTTAGTATGCCCATGGAACACATTCACAGTCTGAAAAATCAAGGGAAAAAACGCAATTTTTTGTCAGAAAAATAGGACTTTACATCCCAAAAAAATCCGTGTATAATTAACCATGAACTTTGCGGATGTAGTTCATCGGTAGAATGAAAGCTTCCCAAGCTTTAGAGGCGGGTTCGATTCCCGTCATCCGCTTTTTTGACCTGTTGGCAATGCCAGCAGGTTTTTTTATTTTTTTGAAAAAAATACCTTTTTTATGAAACCTTTCTTTTTTTCTTCCGTCAAACAAAACAGAAAACATCGGAAACAAAACATAAAAAATCGCGACAACAAAAGGAGGTTGCTTATTATGAAACAAAATGTCATTACAGCTTTGTCATTAACCGCAGTTCTGCTTTGCGGCACCACAACAGCTTTTGCTCAGGAAGCACAGGCACCTGTTGCTGAAAACCCTTCCGCAGAGGCCCCCATTCCCGCTCTGCCGGAACGGTATCTGGCTTACGGCAGAATCACTGACATCCGCAAAGAAAACGGCGTTATCAAATCCATTACTGCTGAAGATGTGCAGGATCAGACAGTGATTTATATCGTATCCGAAGACACTCTGTGTCTGGACAGCGGCAGAGGCACACAGATGGACATCAATGACCTGAAAGTGGGCGACGGCGTATACTTCTATCATAGTCCTGCCATGACTATGAGCATTCCTCCACAGACCTCTGTGGAAGCCATTGTGGGCAATATGCCTATGGATGTAGCATGTGCCCGTTTCCACACCGTAGAAGCGGTGGAAAACACCCAGAACGGCATTCGTATCACCACTGACCAGGGCGGCCTGTATATCACTGTTTCCAAAGATGCTACAGCAACATCCTATGCAGACAACAGCGCCTTTGATCTGGCTGATCTGAAAGAAGGCGACAGAATTTTCACATGGTATGAAGCCGTATTGGAAAGCTATCCCGCGCAGACAAGTGTAAATCGTGTTGTAGTGGTTCCTGCTGCGGAAGATGCAGAAGAAGATACAGAAACAGCAGCATCTCCTGTGAAAATTTCCTACAGCAAATCCGAAATGACCACAAAAGACGATGTAACCTGCGTACCCCTCCGGGAAACAGCCGACGCTTTGGGCTTAACCCTCACATGGGACCGTGACAGCCGCACAGCTACACTGGAAAGTGACACACGCTCTATGGATCTGGCAGAAGGCAAAGACCTGTATGTATCCACTTCTACCATTCCCGGTGCCGTTGGCATGACTTCTCCCGGCACATTGGGTGTTGCACCTTATATCGCCGATGACGGCGCTATGTATGTGCCTGCGGAAGCCTTTGAATGGCTGGTAGGCTATGATGTAACCGAAGACGATACTACCGTTACCATCGCTGCGGAAGAATAAGAACTACTCTACCTTAATAATAAAAAACAGCTGGAATCTTTCAAACAAAAAAGATTCCAGCTGTTTTTGTTTTCTTCTGAATCAAACAAATCACAGGTATAAAAAAAGAAGCGCAACTCATGTTTGACGCTTCTTTTTTACCCTCTCCCGAAATAAAAAGCGCGAGACGAGATTCGAACTCGCGACCCTCGCCTTGGCAAGGCGATGCTCTAC
>NZ_CAJMDQ010000088.1 GCF_905212195.1 uncultured Anaerotignum sp.
ATGGTGATCCATGCGAAGCTTTTTCTCCTCTTTTGTGCAGTTAAATATGTTAAATTCGGCATGGGTCAGCTGCAATTGCACAAAATCCAGCATTTTCCGCTTGTTTTATGCTTTTTTCCTTCTCTTTATTTATGGAAATCAGCTCATATAATCCGCCAAAACTTTGGCAAGATTATCTTCCCCCAATATCCGAACGCCTTCTTGAATCTGCTGGCGTTCTATCTCCGGCAATACAGATAAAGGCACATCTGTACATTCATATAATGTTATTTTCCCGTCGGCATCCTCTCGAAAAACAGCCAGCATACCATTTTGCTCACCCAACAGAAAACTTTCGTCACTGCGTCCTTCCACTGTGCTGCGCAAAATGACTTTATCCGGCGAAAAGAAAACCACCTGCCATCCATCATAAATACTGCGCACCTGTGCCAGATTCAGACCCAGAAGATAATTCTGCACAGGTTCCACCTGCTCCGCAGTTCTCTGATCTTCCGTATAGTAATACTGATATACGATTTCCGCATGTTCCCCAATGACCGCTTCTTCTTTCGCAACGGGCTCTGTCTGTTCTACTTGTTCTTCCTGCACTTCAGGTTCCTGCATTCTTTGGATATATAAATATCCTGCCGCTGTACAGGAGAGAAAAACAAGAACAGCCAAAAGCGCAATCCCTCTTTTCATACCTACCACCTCGATGAAAAGTATGGACGACTTTTGGCTGATTTATACATTTTTTTGCTATAGATTAGGAAAGATGGAAATGCACAGGCACACCATTTTCATAAGCACAGGGAATTTCTCCCTGAATCAAAGGAATGAGGTAATCCATCATTTCCTGTGTGATGTCATTGCCTTCTTCATTGATCCATTCATCCGGTACCTTTTTCACACGATTGAGCACCTGATCCACAGGAATGAAGAACACTTCGGATGCATAAGGCGCATTGGAAACTCTGCGCAGGCATGCCATTTCGCCGCTGCCGCCTTCCAGTGCATAACGCACTGCTTCCCGTCCCATATTGCGTGCTTCCTGAATATCTGTTGCACTTGCCACATGGGATGCACAGCGCTGCATAAGATTCAGTTCCACACTGCGGACTTTGCAGCCGATTTCCTGACGCAGGATTTCCTCTAAGAAACGGGAAACCCCTGCCAGAATCCGATGACCAAATTCATCTTCCACGCGATTCTGTAGGCTGTCAGTCAGATAAGCTCCTTCTTCATTGCGCAGGCCTTCGCTGACTGCCACAATGACAGAGCGTTTTTCCATCATCTTTTCACGCACGTCAAAGAGGAACTGTTCCACGGAAAAAGGACGTTCACTCAGATAAATCAAGTCTGGTGCCGCATCTCCGTTCAGTCTTGCCAGCGCAGAAGAAGCTGTCAGCCAGCCTGTATCCTGCCCCATGATTTCTACCACTGTAATGGAAGGCAATGCATATACATTGCAGTCGCAGGCAATTTCTGTCAGAGTGGTACCGATATATTTTGCAGCGGAACCAAAACCGGGAGAATGGTCTGTTTCCGGCAGATCGTTTTCAATGGCTTTGGGTACGCCAATGATTTTGATATCATTGATATGATGGTTCCGGCAGTATTCGGATAATTTATGCACCGTATCCATGGAGTCACTACCGCCGATGTACATAAAATAACCAATATTATATTTTCTGAAAATGCTGATTGCCTTTTCATACTCAAAGGCATTTTCTTCCCATGGAGATAATTTCATATGGCAGGAACCCAATGCGGAAGATGGTGTCTGGCAAAGGAGCTGACGTGCACTTTCATCCGCCAGCAATTCTGTCAGGTCCACAAACCGTTCAGACAACATCCCCATAATCCCGTTTTTCACGCCATATATTTTCTCAATCTCCGGATGCTCCAATCCCATTTCCACCACGCCGCAAAGAGTGGCATTGATGGCAGCTGAAGGACCGCCTGATTGGGCTACCAGCAAGTTTTTTTTCATGTTTGTTCCGCCTTTCTGTTGCTCATTGCATTTGCTATGCGTATTCGCTATGGTACATTATAAATAGAATTCCCAAAAGATACAATAGCGAATTTTCCCGAAGTTTTTTTACCCATACAATTTTGAAAAATATTCTTCATACCGGCCATAAGAAAAAGCCGCTCTTTGCAGGAAAAAGCGGCTTTTAAAATCATCCAAAAATTACGGACAAAATGGTAAAAGCGATGATGGATAATATGGTATAGAGTGAAATGGTTGTTGATGTATACACCTTGTCTTTTTCTCTGACAGCATACAGAGGACTCATGAAACAAGGCGGCATAAAAGCATACAGGAATACCGCAATCTTCATTTCCTGCTCTGCCACAAAATTCCGCAGTACAAACCATACGCCCATCAAAAGCACCCCTTGCAGCACCAGACGAATGGCAGCAGATTTCCCCGCAGAAGAAAGCACCCGATGATCCAGTTTCAAATCATAACCAACACACAGCAGAATCAATGCGGAAACGGGTGTGGTAATCATAGAAATCAAAGAAGAATATACATCTCCTACCCGACTTCCTGCAATCTTCGGCAATATGCCTGTAACGCCCAGCAAAATACCAAGTACGACCCCATACATGGCAGGCGCACGCAGTACCGTAGAAAGCAGCTGTCCGCCGCCGCTTCTCCCTTTGCCTGTGGCAGTAATCAATGCCAGATAAACGGTAAATGTGAAAATGCAGTTTGCCATATCCAAAGCAGCGATATTGGAGAGCATTTCTGAACCGCACAACGCCATATACAATGGATATGCCATCATACCGCCCTCAAAAGTCGCTGTCAGAAAAGGCAGATATCTGCCCTGACTGCCGCCAACCAATGGACGCAGCAGATAGCCGGCACCTGTAGCAATGAAAAGCTGTACCAGCATGACTGCCAACAGCAGCAGTGTTACCTTGTTATACTCTGCCATCCCCAATGCGTCTACCAGAACAACAGGCAACATGATATTGGTTGCTACCAATTTAATGCCATCCATACCGGCACGGCTGATCCAGCCAAAACGATTGGCAGCCATACCAAGCCCCAGCATACAGAATACGGGCAGCACAATAGCCAATACATTCATAGTCCTTCCCCCTTTTTTCCCTATTGACCTCAGTATACCGCAAATCAAAAAGAGGAACAAGAGCGAAAGAAAAAATATGTACAGGAAAAAAGACAAAACCCTTAGCAGTTTTCCCTTAAGAAAGCATTGCTTTTTCTTTTTTTGATTTCTTGCTTCAGAAGAACAAATAAAATCTTATAAAAAAATAAGCAAGCTGGAATCCTCTGCATTATAAGGATTTCAGCTTGCTTTGTTTTCCCCCTAAGAGGCTTTCTCTTTATCGCTAAGAATTACAGTGTCAGTGTAGGTGCAGCGTAAACTCTTGCTGCCATTTCGGAATCCAGCAGATACAGTGCTTTGGGGTCTGTACCAAACAGTTCCATTTTTGTGATCAGGTCGTTTGCGTTTGTTTCTTCTTCGCCCTGTTCTTTTACGAACCAATCCAAGAACTGCATAGTACGGAAGTCGTTTACTTCCTGTGCAGCTGCATAGATGTTGTGAATCAGGCTTGTTACATAAACTTCATGTTCCAGACCAGCTTTCAGAGGGTCCATCAGGCTGTTCAGAGGTACATCGGGTTTGCCGATAGCTTCCAGTGTAACAGTTGCGTTGTTGTTATGCAGGTACTGATAGAACAGCAGAGCGTGGTCGCGTTCTTCCTGTGCCTGAATTTTGTACCAGTTTGCAAAACCTGCCAGACCTTTAGATTCATAATAGTTCGCAAAATCCAGATACAGATATGCGGAATAGAATTCCTTGTTTACCTGTTCATTGATCAGCTGCGCTACTTTTTCATTTAACATAATCAATTCCTCCTTGATGTTCTTATCCTTCATCCTCTGTGGCATCTTCTGCCTCTTCTAAGGCTTCCGGCTGCCGCAAAGCATAAACTTTTTCGATGCGTTTTTCTTCAAACTGTTTGATTTGGAACAGCCAGCCGCCCACAGCGATTTCCGGCATTTCATCATCTTCCGGAATTCTGCCCAGACGACCGATCAGATAACCGCCTAATGTGTCATAATCCTCGTCATCTTCAAAGACGATGCCAAGCTGTTCTGCAACATCCTGCAGATCCGCTTTCCCGCTGATGGAATAGCTATTTTCATCAATGGGACAAATGTCTTCCTCTTCTTCCAGATCGTATTCATCAAAGATATTCCCAACAATTTCTTCCATGACGTCTTCCATAGTAACGATACCGGATGTGCCGCCGTATTCGTCAATGACAATTGCCATGTGCACTTTTTCCCGCTGCATTTCTTCAATGAGCTCGTCCGTTTTCTTGGAAAAGGGCACAAAATAAGGCTGCATCATGATGTCCTCCAGATGGAAATTGCCTTCCTCCATTCTGGTAGAATCGGTCAGGATATACTTGACCAGATCTTTCACATGGAATACGCCTACAATATTGTCGATATTGTCTTCATAGACCACAATACGGGAATACTTTTCCTCCATCAGCACTTCCTTGATTTCTTCCAGTGTGGCTTCCAGAGGCACCGCAACAATATCTGTACGGTGTGTTGCGATTTCTTCCACAGACGTATTGCTCAGCTCGAAAATATTGTTGATCATCTCTTTTTCTGATTCATCAATAGAGCCATTGTCGCCGCCTGCATCTACCATCTGGCGAATGCCTTCTTCTGTTACCGTGTGCTGCGCATGTTTTTTCTGCAAAAGCATGATTTTCGCAATCAGCACGATATTCAATACAACGGAAACGCCTAGACCAATTATGGTTTCCAAAAATAATCTCCCTCCAAAATGTCAAAGTTTACATATTTACACTTCAAAGTTTATCCCGAAACCCCATCTATGTCAAGTTTTTTCCACCCCTCCCCCAGTCCCACGCCGCTTGTCAGAAGAACATTTCTTCCATTTGCCCATGCTTGACAAACAAAAAAAATCGTTATATTCTGTTACTGTAATTCTTATGTAAACACATTCAAACTGAACAGATATAAAGGAGTGAGTGAATTGGCAGAAAAAAAACCACCTCGCATTGATACCAGACTGCGGAAGCATATCGTTACCATGCCGGAAGAAATCTGGGCAGCCAGCGGCATTGTTATTTGGGGCAGACGTATCAAATCCCTTGTCTTTTCTACGGATATTGCCATCATCCGTAACTGTAACGCTGACGCTGTTTTGGCGGTATATCCCTTTACGCCTCAGCAGGTCATCACCAATTCAATCATCACCGCGTCCAGCATCCCTGTATTTGCAGGCGTAGGCGGCGGCACTACCACCGGCCCTCGTGTAGTCATGCTGGCAAAAGACGCGGAAGCACTTGGTGCTATGGCTGTTGTTGTAAATGCGCCAACCACCAATGAAGTCATTCATGAAATCAGCAAAATCGTTGATATTCCTGTTGTCATCACAGTTCTGGACGAAAACACCGACATCGACGCCAGAATCGCAGCAGGTGCAGGTATCCTGAATATTTCCGCTGCCGGAAAAACACCGGAAGTGGTTGCAAAAATTCGGGCGAAATACCCTGAAATTCCTATCATCGCCACAGGCGGCCCCACAAGAGAAAGTATCAAACGTACCATTGAAGCAGGTGCAAATGCCATCAGCTTCACACCGCCTACGGCAATGGAACTGTTCCATGGTTTAATGTCCAGATATCGTTCTGAACACGAATCCAGAACAAAAGAACAATCTGAAGAATAAACAAAGAAAGGTGAAACCTCTTAAATAATAAAGAAGTTTCACCTTTTTTATGTTCAAAATATCATTAAAATACGTTTCACTGCTTAATCTTCATAAATGGGAAAACGGTCAGTCAGCGCACGCACTCTCTTTGCCGCTTCTTCTTTGGTACCTTCGTAATCCTTCAGTACCATTGCCATGATTTCCGCAATTTCTTCCATTTCTGCTTCTTTCATGCCGCGGGAAGTTACCGCAGGTGTGCCTACACGGATACCGCTTGTAACGAAAGGAGACTGCGGGTCATCGGGAATGGTATTCTTGTTGACTGTGATTGCCACTGCATCCAGCACTTTTTCTGCATCCTTACCTGTAATATTCAGGGAACGCAGATCCAGCAGCATCAGATGGTTGTCTGTTCCGCCGGAAACCAAATCGACACCGTGTTTCTGTAATGCTGCCGCCATAGCTTTTGCGTTTTTCACAACCTGTCCGATATATTCTTTATAAGCAGGCTGCAATGCTTCCTGGAAGCAAACCGCTTTAGACGCGATGATATGCATCAACGGACCGCCCTGAATACCGGGGAAAATGGCCTTGTCAATCTTCTGGGCATATTCCGCTTTGCACATGATCATACCACCTCTGGGTCCACGCAGTGTCTTATGGGTAGTGGTTGTCACAAAATCCGCATAAGGCACAGGAGAAGGATGGTATCCAGCCGCAACCAAGCCTGCAATGTGGGCAATATCTACCATAAAATAGGCACCCACTTCTTTTGCCACATCACTCATATATTTGAAGTCGATGGTTCTGGCATAGGCACTGGCACCTGCCACAATCATTTTGGGCTTCACTTCCAATGCTTTTTTACGGAAAGCTTCATAATCAATATATCCTTCATGGTTCACGCCATAAGGTACAAAGTGGAAGTATTTTCCAGACATATTGACGGGACTGCCATGAGTCAGATGACCGCCATGATCCAGATTCATCCCCATAACCGTATCCCCAGGTTCCAGCATAGCAAAATATACTGCCTGGTTTGCCTGGGAACCGCTGTGAGGCTGTACGTTTACATGGTCACAGCCAAAAAGCTCTTTGGCACGTTCTTTCGCCAGATTTTCTACGATATCTACTTTTTCACATCCGCCATAGTAGCGTTTTGCAGGATAGCCCTCTGCGTATTTATTGGTCAAAGGGGTTCCCATTGTATACATGACTGCTTTGGAAACAATGTTTTCAGAAGCAATGAGTTCAATATTATGCTGTTGTCTTTCCAGTTCCGCAACAATGGCATCTGCCACTGCGCCATCAATTTTTCTAATCTCGCTAAAGTCTAACATCGTCATCTCCTCCTTGAAATGTGCTAATTTTTGTTATTTTCAGATGTAAAGCTCCTTTTCCTATGAGCTTACGATTATTATAACATCTTTTTTGCAAAAAAACTCACCAAATCCACCACAGAAAAACAAATGTTTTTCTACAGCATATTTTTTATGCCTGCCAAATGCACCCATTTCACACAGCCACATAGTATATAAAAGAATCCAATCACAATATCCAAAGGAGGCTGTCTTATGGGAGCTTTTGAATTTGAAAACAATGCGGAAATCACTGCAAGATGCTGTGGCTGCAGCGGCAACAACAACCAGAATGAAGCCTGCATCATTGCACAGAAAATCTTCGACCAGTGCAGAGTCCAGAAATGTCTGAGTCCTGACATTCTGGGTCCTGCCAGAAGTATTTGCGGCGGCATGAACGGCTGCAACGACATGATGTGCGACGGCGACATCATCATCCCCCCTGTCAATGCAGCAACGGTTACTATGCACAATCCGGAACTGAGCAGAATCGATATTCTGCGCAAATGCCCCAACACTTTCCGGGAAGGCTGCTGGGATCTGGAACTGCGGTATGTGTTTGACTACACATTGGAATTCCGCAGAGCAGACGGCTGCCCCATCGGCTGCACAGATGCTACCAGCTCCTACACACTGAAAGTGACACTGTTTGGTTCCACAGAATCCGACGTCACCACAGTATCCGATTTGTTTGACTGCTGCGGCAATTCCCACGGCGGGCCTTTCGTAACAGCAGAAGGGAAAGCCGTTGGTCTGGCAGCAGAATTGAAATACCCCGGCTGTGGATGCAGCTGCAACTGCTGCAATAACTGCGGATGCAATAATTGTGGATGCGGCAACTGTGGCTGCAA
>NZ_CAJMDQ010000089.1 GCF_905212195.1 uncultured Anaerotignum sp.
GGTGATCGGCTCCACGGGCCGGGCGATCTTTCCATCCTCGATCCAGAAGCCCTTGGCCGACAGGGAGAAATCACCGGAAACGGTATTGGCTCCGGCGTGAAGCCCCGTAATATCCGTAATAAGGATGCCTTCGCCCATATCCGCCAGCAGTTCTTCCTGACTGCGCTGTCCCGGTGCCAGATAGAAATTGGTCACCGCCGTTTTGATGGGCGCCGTCAGCCCTGCCTTGAATCCATTGCCTGTGGAAGGAACGCCGTCTTTTCTTGCCGCCTTCCGGTTATACAGATATGTTTTCAGCACCCCATTTTCCACAACAGCTTTGTTATAACAGGGTACCCCTTCACTGTCAAAAGGCGTAGAAGCATAGCCTTCCGGCAGCAGAGGATCATCCCGCAGTGTCACACAATCTGCGGCGATCTGTTCTCCCGCTTTTCCGCCCAGCATGGAAAATCCTTTCTGAATGTTTTCCGCAAAGAATACCCCGCAGAATACCCCCAAAAAGTTTGCCATAACAGGGCCATCCAGCACCACTTTATATTTTCCGCTGGCAATGGGTGCCGCTCCCAAATGGCTTGCGGCAATCTGTGCCGCCTTTCTGCCTGTTGCCACAGGGTCAAACTGTTTCCAGTCGTTGCCTTTCCAGAAGTGGGAGCCGGTCTTGACTTCTTCCCCATCTTTTGCAATGGCGCAGACGTAAGCTGTCACGCTGTTTTTGGCATGATAGAGGGATAAACCGTAGCTGTTGGCAATGGCGGTTTCCATCCAATCCGTATCCAGCACGCAATAATCCATGGAGGCAATGGAATCTTCCCCTTTCAGGGCGGCGTGTTCCATTTTCTTTGCCGCCAGTATCTTTTCTTCTGTGGTCAGCCGTTCCAAAGCCTTGTTTTCTCCTTCCAAGGCAGGATAAACGTCCCCAGCGTGATACAGTTCCTCCCATTCGCTTTCAGAAAGAAGTTCCGCGTGTTCCTTCGCCGCCGCCACCAGATAATCCGCCGCCGGTTCTGTCAGTTTTTCCGTATAGGCATAGCCTGTCCGTCCCTGCCATGTGCCCCGGAAAGAAATCCCCTGCAGTGCGCTGTTTTCGTAATCGGAAACTTCTCCTTCCATAATCATGACTTCAAAATGTTTGCTGCCTTTATAATATACCTCGCAGTCGGAAAATCCTGCCGCGAGGGCCTTTTCTATGAGTATTTTCTGAAAATTCTTGTAATCCATTCTTTTCGGTTACCCCCTTCCGCCTACGGTCATTTTCTTGACCCGAATCATAGGCTGTCCCACGTCTGTGGGAATGGAGCCGCTGATGCTGCCGCACATACCCTGTGCCCGCTTCAGATTGTTGCCCACTTTGTCAATCTGCATAAGGACTTCCGCCCCTTTGCCGATGAGGGTCGCTCCACGGACAGGCTCACAAATCTGTCCATTGCGGATGATATAAGCTTCCAGCACTGCAAAGTTGAAGGCCCCCGTTGCCGGGTCTACACTGCCGCCGCCCATCTGCTTTGCGTAAAGTCCATAAGGCGTATCGGCAATGATGCTTTCCGGTGTGCTGTCCCCCGGAGCCAAAAATGTATTTGTCATGCGGCTGGTAGGGGCAAAACGGTAATTTTCCCGTCTGGCACTGCCTGTCACTGCCGCTCCCATTTTTCTGCCGTTCATACGGTCAACCAGATAGCTTTTCAGTATACCGTTTTCAATGAGCACATTCCGTCTGGTGGGTGTGCCTTCGTCGTCCATGTTAGCAGAACCCCAGCCGTTGGGGATGGTACCGTCGTCAATGGCTGTGACCAAAGGGGACGCAATCTGCTGTCCCAGTTTTCCGGCGAATACAGAGGCATTTCTCGCCACCGCCGTGGCTTCCAGCCCATGACCGCAGGCTTCATGGAAAATAACGCCGCCAAAACCATTGTCAATGACTACAGGCATTTTCCCCGCGGGACAAGGTTTTGCCCCAAGCATGGTAATGGCAATCCGCGCAGCTTCTCTTGCCGTATCTTCCACGTTGATCTGATCAAAAAGTTCAAAGCCCACAGAGCCGCCGGGTCCCAGATGTCCGCTCTGTTTTTCTGTTGCGGAGGACGCCACCGCTTCTACGGTGAACCGACTGCGCACCCGTCTTTCTTCTGCCCAAACGCCTTCGGAGTTGGCAACCAATACGTTTTTGGTCACATCCAGAAAACCCGTCCGTGTCTGGGTGATGGCAGGGTCATAGGCAAAAGCCGCCGCTGACGCCGCCGCCAGATAATCGGCTTTTTTCCGTTTTTCCACATCGTCGGGCAGTACAAAAATGGGGTTGATGTTCTGCCACTGACGCATTTTCCAGTCCGGCAGACGGAGCAGATGAGTACCCTTTACTGTAGACGCCATTTCCCGTGCTGTCCGCACCAGATTTTCTTCGGAAGTATCATTGACAAAGGCGTAAATGACACGATTGCCGCAGAATAAGCGAATCCCCGCGCCGTAATCCAGTCCACCCAAAGCTGTTTCCACCTGCCCGTTCACCATGGCAATATGGTTGCGCTTGGTCTGTTCCACATATAGTTCCGCAAAGTCCGCCCCTGTTTCCAGAGCCGCTTCCAATGTATGTTCCACCACAGATTTTTTCAGCATGTGCCATCACTTCCTTTCGGTTCCGTTTCTTCCAGATAGCGGGCAATGGCTTCCAGATAATGAAGCATGCCGCCGCCCTGCTGGAATATCTGATATTTCTTCTCAAAAGCGGCATAGGGGATAGATTTGCGTCCGCCTTTCTGTGCCGCCTCCCAGTAGACTTGCAATGTTTCCAGAGGTAAAAAATAATATTCCCCCAAAGCGGAAAAATACACCAGCAGAAAGGCAATGCCCCTTTGTGCCTGAAAATCCTCCATAAACCGGAGCTGATGCTCGTGGATATTTTGGAGGGGCAAGTGCTTCTGTGCCGTTTCCTTGGCGTCAAAGCATACGGGAATCCCCTGCACCACACCCATGTAGTCTACGGTACTGTTCTGGTCAAAGTATGCCAGCGTAATGGTGCGGCGTTTGTTGTCCACCTCCACCGGCGTAATGGGTGTGGGTATTTTCTGGAATAACGCCAGCCCTTTTTTCCGGTAAGATTCGTTTGTAAAATTGATGATATCTTCTAAAGCGCTGCCTCGCAGCCCTCTGGAATTCCAGTATGCCATATGACCTCCTAGGAGAAAAATTTCTCCTGTTCTATTCTGCAAATTTTATTTTGCAGACATTATACCACAGTTTTGGTTTCACGGCGCAACTATTTTAATGACTGCCAGCCAGCTCTGACACCGTCACAAAACGGATGCCCTCTTTTTCCAGTTCCGGCGCCATTTCCGCCAAAACCTGTGCTGTCAGCAGGCCCCCTTCCGGCCCCACATGACCAATGGCAACGGCGCTTCCTTTTGCCTTGGCAATGTCTGCCGCTTCCCGGAGCCGTTCCTCCACCACACTTTTTTCCGTGGTGCTGTCCAGAAATACATCCCTCTCCAGTAAAGGCACCCCTTTTTCTCCTGCCAGTGTGCCGCATTTGCTCTCTGCTGTGGTGACGCTGTCCACAAAGACGCCGCCTTTTTCCCGTACCACATCCAGCACACATCCCAAGGTGTTCGTATCCTCCATGACGGCCGAACCCATGTGGTTATTGACCCCTGCCGCCTGTGGCACCGCACAGTACGCCGCTTCCATACACTGCCGGACTTCCGCCGCCGACATGCCCCGACACACAGCCCCATCCCCTACCCATTCCGGTTTCCCCGTCAGGGATTCCATGGGCATATGTATAATGACTTCTTTTCCTGCTTTTTCCGCCTGTGCGGCATTTTCCGCCGTGTGGGAAGAAAAAGGCAGCACCGCCGCCGTAAAAGGAATGTCCAGCGCCAGCATTTCCGCCGTTCCCGCGCCGTTGTAGCCAAAATCGTCAATGATGACCGCCAGTTTTGCCTCCTCCACTGTCATTTGTGCCGCCGGTACAAAAGCCGCCTGCAACTTTCCCGCTGTCCGGCCCGCCAGAAAACAACATACAAACAGCAGTCCAATTCCTAGATATTTCTTCTTTTTCATGGCATCCACTTCCGTTTTTTACCTTTATCCTATCCCCCTTTTCTTGTCCTTATGCCTTTTGGGCAGAAAAAAAGCCGGTATCCGCCAAAGAAAGCAGATACCGACCAGATATTATGCCATACTGTTTTTCTTCCAGAACCGGAATTCTGTCCAGATGAGCACCGCTGCCAACAGACACGCCAGCACATCGGCAATGGGCGCCGCAGCCAATGCCCCCGTCAATCCAAATCTGCCGGACAAAATCAGCGCCAGAGGAATCAGGAAGATAATCTGTCTGGACAATGCCACCAGAAGGGATTTTGCGGGCTTGCCGATGGCCTGGAAAAAGGATGCTGTCACCTGAGGTAGACCATACACGAAGAATCCCAGCATATACAGCCGGAAACAGAACACCGCAAATTCCAGATACAGCGGTTCATTCTTTACAAATAACCCAGCCATAAAGCCGCCGCCCAGCTGGAAAATGCCGAACCACACAATGGATATGATGAACGACACCGTCACCGCCACACGGAAGGTCTGTTTGACCCTGCCGTACTGTTTTGCGCCGAAATTGTAGCCGTTGATGGGCTGTGTGCCGGATGCTACCCCAACGAACATAGCATGTGCCACCTGATAAATCTTCATCATGATGCCGTAGCAGGACAGGGCGATTTCACTGCCGTATTTTGTGACCGCACCGCAGTCTGTCATAAGGTTATTCATAACGATTTGTGTGAGTGCCGTTGCCATCTGCATACAGAAACTGGGGAAACCCAGAGAAAGGATACTGCCGCAGGTCTTGCCGGACAGTTTCAGATATTTTTTATAGAAGGTGATGTGTTCAAATCTGGGAATATACGCCACACAGATGAGCCCAGCCACTACCTGCCCAATGATGGTAGCAATAGCCGCCCCTGTGACACCCATGTCAAAGCCGAAAATGAAGATAGGGTCTAAAACCAGATTGATGCCTGCCCCAATCATCATACTCCGCATGGTGTACTTAGGATTGCCGTCCGAACGGATGATTGCCGTAAATGCCATATTTGCCATCTGGAAAGGCAGCCCCAAAGCAAGGATACGCATATAAGTGACAGATAAATCCAGAACCGCGTCCGATGCACCGAATACCCGTGCACAGGCAGGGGGGTCTTATGTGGACTCATATGCGTCCAGTAAATCCGCTCTTTATTCTTCCATATCCCTGCGTCCTTAAAAAACTCCATGGCCTCCATGGCGTGGTCCCAATCCATATGATAATTTCCCTTATCCGCATTGCCAAAGGTCTGTTCCGCCTTGTCCCGTTCCTTTCTGCCCAGACAAAGGCTGATGTTGGCGGCGCATCCGTCTCCCACCATGAGGGCAAGAGCTGCCGAAATGGTAATCATGGGGAAAGCCACGTTGGTAGCTGCCACGCCGTTGATACCCACTGCGCGCCCCACGAAAATCTGATCCACAATGTTATACAGACAGTTGACGATGAGCGTCAGCACTGTCGGTATGGAAAACTGCATCAATAGCTTACTGATCTTTTCCGTACCCAGAATGTTTTCTTTTCCCGTTTCCATGCCATTCCCTCCTCATTTTGCAGAAAAAAAGACGCCTTTCGGCGTCCTTTTGAAATTCTTCTGTTCTCTGGACAGCCGAAAAAATCAATGTGATATCCATTGTATTTCTTCTCCCATCCAGACTGTCTGTCGGCTTCGTAATTGCAACGAATCAGCCTTTCGGCTCGCGGGCTGTTACCGCCGGTAGAGATGCACTCGTTTCCGAAGAATGTGTCTTTGTTCTGTTTATTTTACATCATCGACAGGCTTTCCGCAAGCGCCGCAGAATTTTTGTCCTTCTGCCAAAGGTGCGCCGCAGCCGCCGCAGAATCTGCCCACTTCGCCGTCAGCGTCCGTGACCTGTACATCACCGGCTGCCTCCGCCGCTTTCTGGGCTGCTCTCTCTGCTGCCTCCTGTGCCGCAGCTTCTGCTTCCAGACGTTTCTGCTCTGCCCGTTCCGCTTTTTCCGCTTCCCGGTCTGCTTTCACCTGCTCGATTTCCGCTTCTAATTCCTTGATGCGGTCCTGTGCCTTCACGATTTTATCACAAATGGCTGTAGCTTCTTCGTCCAGCTGGTCGCCCATGACGAATTTCGCCCAGTAATACATGCCAAGTTCCCGCTGGTACTCATTGATATTGCCTTTCTGTATGACAATATCGCTGTTGATGCGGTTGATTTCCAGCCCGTCATTGGCTTTGTCCGCCGCGGTTCTTGCCAGTTCTCCTAATTTATCCAAAAAAGCCATTTCCAGCGCCTCCTCATTTGTTCCATTTGCTTTGTATATTCGCCAAAACAGACGCTTTTTCCTGCAAAAAAGCAGAAAATTGCATCTGCTTGCACGAAATTTGTATCTTTCCCCCTGTTTTTTTCCTGTCCATTAGGGAAAGCGTCCGAAAATTGCGCCTTTTCTTTGGACTTTTCCTCTAAATGCACAAAAAACGACGTTTTCCCAAAACACCTGTTTACATTGCAAAAATACTACCGTATAATGATAATACTTTATTTTGATACGGAACGTGTTATTGCAGTGAGAGGGAGTCTGAATCATGGAGTTGTTGAAACAAAGAATATTAAAAGATGGGACAGAAATCGGCACCGAAGTCGTAAAGGTAGATTCTTTTCTGAACCATCAGTTAGATATCGGTCTGTTTATGGCGCTGGGCAAGGAGATCCACCGTCGTTTCGGTCATCTGGGCATCAATAAAATCCTGACCATCGAAGCGTCCGGCATCGGCATCGCTGCCATCACCGCCATTTATTTTGATCTGGTACCTGTTGTTTTCGCCAAGAAAGCACAGCCCAATACCATGACAGAGGAATTTTACGGCGCGCCCGTCAAATCCTTTACAAAGGGTACCGTGTCCATCGCTCGTGTATCCAAAAATTATCTCAACGCCAATGATAAAGTTTTGATCATTGATGATTTTCTTGCCCACGGCGAAGCGGCAGCAGGCCTTGCCAATCTGGTAGAACAGGCAGGCGGCACTGTATGCGGCATTGCAGCCATCATCGAAAAAGAATTCCAGGGCGGCAGCAAAAAACTCAGAGATGCCGGCTATCTGGTAGATTCTCTGGCTGTCATCACCAAAGTGGAAAACGGCAAGATCTACTTCAAAGACTGAAAATCACATCTAACACCAAGGCACAGGGCTTTTCCAAAGAGGAAAATTCCTGTGCTTTTTTCATGGATTTTTTCCCTCTCTGTGCGCCCGCAAAAGACATTCGAAAATTTTGCATATTTTGTTATATTA
>NZ_CAJMDQ010000090.1 GCF_905212195.1 uncultured Anaerotignum sp.
CAGGTGCAGAAGCCTGTCCAACCTGTTCACCGGGTTCACCAATATAACCCAGCAAACCTTTTACGGGAATATCTTCGCCTTCTTCTGCGACAATTTTCAACAGAACACCGTCGGCTTCACTTTCAATTTCACTTGTCAGCTTATCTGTTGTGATTTCCAACAGAACATCGCCTTTTTTTACGGAATCCCCTTCCTGTTTCAGCCATTTGGCAACAGTGCCTTCTTCCATGGTCAGACCCAGCTGGGGCATTTTGATTTCAAAAGCCATAGTCCTTCCTCCTAAAATTCTTATCCAAGTTTTTCTTTCTCTGAGAGGGTAATCTTTTGTATATTTTCTCTGTCTGCTTTTTCTCTTTTGTATATTGATTTATCTTTTGTATTGCTATGTCAAACCATTACAGTAAAATTCTCATAGGGTCTTCCAGCAGTTCTTTGATTGCCAGTTCAAATTTTGCAGCAACTGCGCCGTCGATGAGACGATGGTCAAAGGTAAAGGAAATACGCATTACCTGTTTTTTGAAGATCTTGCCTTCATCATCCATATCCAGTTCATCCTGTACAGCGCAAACACCCAGAATACCTGCATCAGGCTGGTTGATGATAGGGTCAAAAGTTTCTACGCCAAACATACCCAGATTGGAGATGGTGAATGTGGAACCTTTGTATTCATCCATAGCCAGTTTGTTTTCTCTTGCGCGAACTGCCAGATCTTTTGCAGTTGCGGAAATCTGACTCAGGCTCAGTTTGTCTGCATCGCGGATAACAGGTACGATCAGACCATCATCCAGCGCAACAGCCATACCCAGATTTACATGAGCACGTTTGATGATCTGGTTGCCATCGATGCTTACCAGAATATGAGGATTTGCGCGCAGTGCATTGGCAACAGCTTTCAGGATAAAGTCGTTCATGGAGAATTTCTGACCGCTTGTTTCGTTGATCTGTTTGCGGAATGCCACCAGTTTTGTTACATCAATCTTCACGTTCTGAGTAACTGTAGGGATTTCTCTTGCAGATTTTGCCATACGTTCCGCAACAACTTTGCGCATACCTGCCAGTTTTACAACTTCGTCGCCATCCATCAGTTCCAGTTCTCCGCTCTTTGCTGCGGGTGCCGGAGCTGTTGCAGGCGCTTCTGCAACAGGTGCGGGCTGCTGTTTTGCTGCTTCTGCCGCTGCCAGAATATCTTTCTGAACAATACGACCGCGGGGGCCGCTGCCTGTCAGATTCTGATAATCTACGCCCAGTTTTGCAGCTGTTTTTCTTGCCAGAGGAGAAATACGGATTCTGCTGCCATCCGCTTTTGCTGCAGGCACAGGAGCTGGTGCAGCGGCAGGAACTTCTGCAGGTGCAGGAGCTGCAACCGCAGGTGCAGCAGCCGGTGCAGCGTCGCCAACAGTTTCGCCTGCTTCACCGATGTAACCCAGCAGACCTTTTACAGGTACGTCTTCCCCTTCTTTTGCTACGATTTTCAGCAGAACGCCGTCTGCTTCACTTTCGATTTCACTTGTCAGTTTATCTGTTGTAATTTCCAGAAGCACATCGCCTTTTGCTACGGTGTCGCCTTCCTGTTTCAGCCACTGGGCAACAGTACCTTCTTCCATGGTCAGACCCAGCTGAGGCATTTTAATTTCAAAAGCCATGTCCCTTCCTCCTTATCTGTTCAGTACTTTTTTCACAGCAGCTACGATATTTTCCGGATGCGGGAAGTTTTCATCTTCCAGTGTAGGGCTGAAAGGAGAAACGATATTCAGACCACAAACACGTTCAACGGGTGCATCCAGTTCATCAAAAAGTTCTTCCGCGATCTGTGCAGAAATTTCTGCCGCATAGCTGCCGCGTTTTACTTCTTCAGAAACAACGATTACGTTATGTGTTTTGCTTACGGAAGCAACGATTGCATCCCAGTCCAGAGGAACCAGTGTACGCAGATCCAGAACTTCTGCCTGAATGCCTTCTGCTGCCAGTTTTTCAGCTGCTTCCAGTGCAAAATAAACTTCTCTGCTCCATGTGATGATAGTGATGTCGCTGCCTTCCCGTTTTACATCTGCCACGCCCAGAGGAATGGTATATTCTTCTTCGGGAATCTGTTCTTTTTTCGCATACAGCAGTTTATGTTCCATGCAGATAACAGGGTCATCATCGCGGATAGCGGATTTCAGCAGACCTTTTGCATCTTTTGCTGTGGAAGGTGCAATAACTTTCAGACCAGGTGTATGGCAGAACATATTTTCCAGACACTGGGAATGCTGACCAGCGTTTCTTCTGCCGGCACCCATAGGCAGACGCAGTACCATAGGCACTGTTGCCTGACCGCCTGTCATATATCTCATTTTTGCTGCCTGGTTCAGAATAGGGTCAGCAGCAACTGTGATAAAGTCATCATACATCAGTTCTACGACAGGACGGATGCCGCGCATTGCTGCACCAACAGCCATACCACAGAAACCGGATTCGGAAATAGGTGTATCAATGACACGATTTTCGCCGAATTCTTCCTGGAAACCAACGGTGATACCGAATACATTCCCCATTTTACCCATATCTTCACCCATGATGATCACATTGGGATCTCTCAACATTTCTTCATGCATCGCTTCGCCGATGGCTTTGCTGATACTGATTTTTTTGCTCATCTTACGACACTCCTTTCGTTATCAGAAGAATATACGTCGGTGGTTGCTTCTGCAGGATTGGGGTAAGCAGATGTATCTGCGAATACATAAGCTGCTTCCAGTTCTTCCTGTACAGCTGCTTCTACTGCCTGCAGTTCTTCTTCTGTTGCTACACCGTTTTCCAGCAAACGTTTTCTCATGTTGGGAATCGCATCTTTTTCATGCGCTTCTTCCAAATAAGATGCTGGACGATAGTTTGCAGGGTCACCGCAGTAATGTCCCTGATGACGGAATGTCATGCATTCTACGATGGAAGGACCATTGCCTTCTCTTGCATAATCTACAGCTTTTTTCACTGCTTCGTATACCACAACAGGATCGTTTCCATCTACTGTTTTGCCGGGAATGTCATAAGCTTTTGCACGAACAGCGATGGTGTCTGTATTGGTTACGCTATGGATGTTTACGGATACGCCGTAATTATTGTTTTCGCAAAGGAATACAACAGGAAGCTTCCAAGCTGCTGCCATATTCACTGCTTCGTGGAAAGTACCCTGGTTGGAAGCACTGTCACCAAAGAAGCACAGTGTTACGTGTTTATCACCATAAATTTTGGAAGCCAGTGCGGAACCAGCTGCAATGGGAATGCCGGCACCAACGATACCATTTGCACCCAGGCTGTGCAGACCAGCTACATCCGCAATGTGCATGGAACCGCCTTTGCCTTTGCAGTAACCTGTTTCTTTCCCGAACAGTTCTGCCAGCATTTTATCCAGAGAAGCGCCTTTGGCGATACAATGTCCATGTCCTCTATGGGTAGATGTCATATAATCATCAGGTTCCAGTGCCATGCATGCACCTGTAGGAACTGCTTCCTGACCGATGCACAGGTGAATGTTCCCTGCCAGCATACCTTTTGTAAAGCATTCCGCTGCTTTTGTTTCAAAAGCACGAATACGCAGCATTGTCTGATACATATTCATCAGCATTTCCTTAGGATATTTTTTCGTACTCACGTTTTCTTCACACCTTTCCTATTTTCCTTTTTATAACTGTCTGGGAGCAAACAGCGGTACTTCCAGGGCTTCATCGTAACCTCTGCCCATATCAATGCCTTCTACTTCTCCCAAAATCATATCTACTGTCAACAAAACTTTATTGCCCTCAATCAAATGACCGCCATGGGCGTTGCCATATCTGTCGCTCAAAGAAATATGTACATGCAGCAGAATGTTGCCCTCTGTGTCGTGACAGATCATACCAGATGCATTAGTCAATTCGATGGGACCTTTCAGTGTTACAGGCTCGCTGTAACCATAGCCGGCTTTCTTGTGCGGAAGTTCCACAGGATTATAAAATGCCGCACCATCCAGACTGCCAATGGCACTGAGGATCAGCCCGTTTTTCAGATTTTTTTCTCTGCAAAGCTGTTCCAGACGCAGCAGCACATCTTCTCCCGGATGCAGCCGAACTGCAATGACACGTTTGAGCCCGCCTTCAGCGATTTCAAATTCTTTCACTTACTTCGCCTCCTATTTTGAATTCATTTTTTATATTTTTGAATTCTTTAATAGTAATTTAGCATTCATAATTATGTTTGTCAATAGACTTTCCAAACTTTTCCACCGTTTATGGAAAACCGTAATTTTCGACAAAAGCGCATTTTGTGCATATGTATCAAAATAAAGACAATTTCGCGAAATCTGCATTCTCTTTTCTATATAATTCGCTGACAAATGCCTGTTGCCATAACAAAAAGGAAAATGGAAACTACAGAAACCACCATGGAATATAGTACAAATGCTCCAGCCAATACATCATCTGCCCGAAATTGTATCGCCAGCTGATAAGTCGTAATGGCACCGGGTGCTGTAAGGAATATTAAGACAGGAACCAGTTCCACTGATGAAAAATGGAAAATCATCATGGCGCAAAACAGATAAACAGCAGGCATCACCCACTGTTTCACCAGTATCATGTAAAATAACGTCCGTGAATCTGCACCTTTCATATCACCGGAAAGGCGGCTGCCCAACAACAGAAAGGAAAGCGGCGTAGCTATTTTTGCGATATCCGCAAGACAGCTTTCTACAGGCTCCCAAATGGGAATCTGAAGCCGGAAAAACAGCACACCCAGAAGCACACCCCAGATAATGGGATTTTTGAGTATCTGCATCACCGTATCTTTCCACCGGACTTTTTCACCTTCTGTATATCTGGCATATGTGGCAATAGCGGCTATATTCAATAAAGGCAGCGTCACTGCCGTCATAGCGGTAGCAATCAACGCTGCCTCTTCTCCTCCTAATCGCAAAGAAAACGGAATGCCATAAATCATAAAATTTCCCCGATACAAAGACTGTATGATCACAGGTATCTTCCTGTGGTCTTTTTCTAATCGAGGTACCGCCAGCCAGAAAATCAACAAAGACGACACCATAACACCGATTGCAAACCAAATGGGTCGCCAGATGCTTGTCTGAGGCATTTCCGCTGTGTATATATTCTGAAATACCAATACAGGAAATAAAAAGCGAAAACATAGGGCATCTCCCTGCTGTCGGAAATTTTCTGTCAGGATTCCTCGCCTTTTTAAGAAATATCCGCATGCAAGCATAAATACAAAGGGCAGCACCGCTTCCAGCGCAAATACCATTTCTTCCATGAAATCATCCCCTGTCTACTATCCTGCACTCCCTTTGCATGGGCTCCCACAAAGGCGTTACAGGGCAGGCATCCCATTTATCACAATCCCGTTTCACCATTTTTCGCATGGACAACACATCATCTGATGCGAAGGGAATATGGTACACAAAAACCTCTTTGGGGTTTATGGTTTCGCGGATTACCTGCTGCCCCTCTTTGCTGTGGAAAAACAAAGGATTGACAAAAACTCCATCCAAATCTGTTTGGGAAAAAGCAGAAAAATCTTCCTTGGTGAAATCCACGTCTGCTGTCAGCAGAAAATGCTCTGTGCCGCAGGAAAGCAGAAAACAAAAATGCGGAACATCCTGATAAATCTCTCCTTGGTGGCACATAGGAATGGCACGCATCCGAAAAGATTTTCCCAAAACAATGGTTCTGTTCAAACTGGGATTTTTTGAGAAAAACATCGTTGGAATTTTTTCAGCTTTTAAAAACGCCATCAATTCTGTTTCCAGCAGTAAATCCTCTGGCAGGAAAATCCCCTTTACTGTATTTTGCTGCAAATATGCTTTCAAATATTTTGCTGAAAAATGGTCTGCATGGTTATGGGAAAACACCAGATAGTCTATATGGGAAAAGTCCCCTTCTCCCGCCATAATCTCCTGTTCCAGAAACTGCGGAAGCGGACTGAAGCGATGACCTGATTTTCCATACAGGCTATCAAACAAAACTTTGGTATCGCCGTATTGCACCAGCAGTCCAGTATTGGAAGTAAAAGTCATTGAAAATTGTTCCATCAGAAAACTCCTTTCTTTTTTCATTAAAAAACGATGTTTCATACCAAAGGCTCCCTGCTGCGCCAATGGCATTTTGGAAGGCAATGGTATAAAACATCGTTCTTTCGGCAGAATATCCGCAATTCGTTGTTTTGCTGCCGTGAGAGGTCGGCATTGCAAAACAAATACGAAGGTTTTATCTTCTAGGAAGTATATTTGTGTATGGTTCGTGTGCTTCTTATATTAATGTAGAAAGTCATGTCTAAAGTCAAAAAAAATACAATTGAGAAATTTGGAAACAACCTTGCGGTACTGCCATCAAAAAAGTGAAGTCACATGTTTATGGGTACATGTTTTTTCACTGATTTGTCTGTAAATAAAAGGCTATATCAGCCATCCATGGTAACGCCGCCATCTACGTCACTGATTTCCCCTGTTGCAAAGCTGGATAAATCAGAAGCATAGAACAGAATCATATTAGCGATTTCCTGAGGCTGTGCACCTCTGCCCATGGGGATGGTGGAAATGATTTTCTGCATTTTTTCTTCACCCAGATGACAAGTCATAGGTGTAATGGTTAAGCTGGGGCAAACACCGTTACAAGCTACGCCGTAAGGTGCGCCTTCTCTGGCAACTGCTTTTGTCAAGCCAATGACACCAGCTTTGGATGCTGCGTAAGCGCTTGTACCCAAGAGGCCGCCGCCGCGTTTTGCAGCAACAGAAGCTACGTTTACGATACGGCCATATCCTGCTGCTTTCATTGCGGGATACATTACGCTGATGGCTGTATAAACGCCTGTCAGGTTAATGGCAATCACTCGATCCCATTCTGCCTGTGTTACTTCATCAAAAGGTGCTGTACTAACAATACCTGCATTGTTGATCAAGCAGTGTACCTGACCGAAATCTTCCAGAATCTTACCGAATACGGTGCGGATATTTTCGCTGTCACCCATATTCGCCTGATATGCTGTTGCGTTTTCTTCGCCCAGTTCCTTGCAGACATTCTGTGCTGCTTCCAAATTCAGATCTACGATAATCGCATGTCCGCCGCCAGCAACAACGCCTGTTGTAACCGCTTTGCCGATACCACTGCGCCAGCTCCTGGGCGGATGGACGATCCGTTACGATATCCCGCTCTTCAA
>NZ_CAJMDQ010000091.1 GCF_905212195.1 uncultured Anaerotignum sp.
TTTCCTCATCGGAAATAAATTCCGACTGCGGATTCCAGTTGGGAAACCCCACACCGCAAGAGATGCGGACAGCCATAGATGGCTGGCATTTGCGGAGCAAATGTGTTGACCCTTTGTTTCCCAAGCCCTTCCGCGTTCTTAAAAAGACATAAAATTTCGTTTTTCTAAAGTTTGGCACGAAATCTCGATAGGTTTCGTGCTTTTTCTTTGGAAAAATGGGAAAACGCCGGAAATCCGAAGAATTCCGACGTTTTCGGGGGTTGGGTATGAGAAGGGAAAGTCAACTTTCCAGTTTGTCGCAAAGGGCGTTGATCTGCTTGAGAAGTTTTTCCATATCCCGGTTGGCGCCGCCTTTGTTCTGGCTGATGATGCGCAGGAGGCGTTTGCCGGCTTCGTCCAGCTGATCGGAAAGGTACATGGCGCGTTTGCCGCCTTCCGTTGCCGCACGGGCATGGGGATACAGTTTCGGCACCACAGGGATTTTCACACCGGCGGAAATCATGGAGCCATCCGCCAAGTCGAAGCAGGCACCGCTGTAAGGGGCTACGGCGTGGAAGCCATAGTCTTCTTTCAGGCAGTTTTTGAAGGATTCGCAGACTAAATCTTCCCCGTGTACCACGAAAACGGTCTGAGGTTTCTGGTCAAAGTGGTGAATCCAGTTCAGCAAACCTTTTTTGTCGGCGTGGCCACTGACACCGGCAAGCTGATGGATTTTAGCATTGACTTCGATGGTTTCACCAAACAGCCGCACTTCCTTAGCGCCTTCCACAATGTTGCGCCCCAGTGTGCCGATGGCCTGATAGCCTACGAACAGAATGGTACATTCCGGACGCCAGAGATTATGTTTCAGATGATGGCGGATACGTCCCGCTTCGCACATGCCGGAAGCGGAAATGATAACTTTGGGTGTCCGGTCAAAGTTGATGGCGGTGGAATCTTCCGGAGTGATGGCAAGATTCAGACCAGGGAACTGCAGGGGGTTGATGCCCTTTTTCACCAGCTCCATGGCGGCGGTGTCGAAGCAGTCCAGACGGTTTTCCATGAATACCCTTGTGGCTTCAATGGCAAGGGGACTGTCGATGTATACAGGGAAGTTATCGTGACCCGTTACCAGATTCCGTTCCTTGATTTCTCGGATGAAGTAGAGCATTTCCTGTGTACGTCCTACGGCAAAGGAAGGAATCACCAGATTGCCGCCGGCATCCAGTGTTTCCTGAATTTCTTCCGCCAATGCCTGCACATAGTCAGGCGGGACGGTGTGGAGGCGGTCACCATAAGTGCTTTCCATGATGACGTAGTCCGCTTCCGCTGTGTAGCGGGGGTCGTGGATGATGGGCTGGTTAATGTTGCCGATGTCGCCGGAAAATACCAGTTTTTTGGTCACATCCCCCTCTGTCAGCCAGATTTCCATGCTGGAGGAGCCTAAGAGATGCCCAACGTCTGTAAAACGCAGGCGGATGCCTTCGCAGACTTCCACCATTTCCATATAATCGCAAGGAACGAAGTGCTCCATAACGGCTGTGGCTTCTGCTGTGGTGTAGAGAGGTTCAAAAGGCGGTGCGCCGGCACGTTTTGCCTTTCGGTTCCGCCACTGGGCTTCAAATTCCTGAATGTGGGCACTGTCTAACAGCATGATGCGGCACAGGTCAGTGGTGGCATCGGTGGCGTAGATTTTCCCCTGAAAACCGTTTTTGTACAGCAGGGGCAAAAGCCCGGAATGGTCAATATGGGCGTGGGACAAAAACACATAGTCTATGGCGGAGGCGGCAACGGGAATTTCCTGATTTTCGTAAGTATCCCGTCCCTGTTCCATGCCGCAGTCCAACAGGATGCTTTTGCCGCAGGCTTCGATATAATGGCAGCTGCCGGTGACTTCATGGTCAGCGCCTAAAAACATCAGTTTCATAAAGCAATCCCCCCTCGGTGATTTACAAAAAACTCTATGGAATGAATGTCTAGGGAAGACATTTGTTTTTCTAATTACAGTATATCTTTTTTCATGAGGATTTACAATCTGTTTTCCTATGAAAAAATATTGGGGGAATCCGTTGGGCGGAAGTTTTCTGGGAGGGATTCCGGCTGTATTTGTTTCCTTATGAAAAAACCTTTGCAGAATTGTCGTTTTTCATGGACAAAGAATTGTGAAATTGGATAGAATTTAGAACAAAAATGGTATATAATATAATCTGAATACATCTCGCCAGCAAAAGTTGAGAGATACAAAAGGGGATGAGAGGATGATTACCATTAAACACTTGAACGAACTTTTCCAAATCATTAACGGGGAGCATGCCGACCCCCATACCGTGCTGGGAATGCACGAAGTGGAGGAAGACGGAAAAAAATGCGTGGTTGTACGTGCGTTTATCCCCGGCGCCCAGACCATTACCGTTGTGGATGCCAACACCAGAAGACTGAAATATCCCATGGAACGCATTCACGAGGACGGATTTTTTGAAGTCATTATTCCTGACAGAGAAGAATGGTTCCGTTACCGGCTGGAATGCACCGATTATCAGGGCAACAGCTGGCACACATATGACCCTTATGCCTTCAGTCCGACTATTTCTGAATATGACCGGTATCTGTTTGGCGAAGGCAATCACTACGAAATTTACGAAAAATTAGGCGCCCACCTGATTACATTTGAAGGGGCAAAAGGCGTTTCCTTTGCCGTTTGGGCACCCAATGCAAAAAGCGTCAGCGTCATTGGGAATTTCAACGGCTGGGATACCCGCAGACATCCCATGCGTCTGTTGGGCGAGTCCGGTATCTGGGAATTGTTCATTCCCGGTCTGGCTGCCATGGACCAGTATAAATTCCATGTGGTACAGTCCACTGGCAAACAGGTGGACAAGTGCGACCCTTATGCTTTCTACGCACAGCTCCGTCCAGAAACGGCTTCTGTGATTTACCCCATCGGGCGGTACAAATGGAAAGACAGAAAATGGATGACTGCCAGAAAGAAAGCCAATGTCTATACAGCGCCTATGAATATTTATGAAGTCCATCTGGGTTCTTGGATGCGTGTGCCTGAAGAAGGCAACCGTTTCCTGACCTATACAGAAATGGCGGAAAAACTGGTGCCTTATGTGAAAGAAATGGGCTTTAGCCACATTGAACTGCTGCCTGTGGAAGAACATCCTTTTGACGGCAGCTGGGGCTATCAGGTGACAGGATATTATGCACCTACCAGCCGTTACGGCACACCTGCCATGTTCAAAGAATTCATCGACACCTGCCATCAGAACGGCATCGGCGTCATTCTGGACTGGGTACCTGCCCATTTCCCCAAAGACGAATTCGGTCTGGGACGGTTTGACGGCACAGCATTGTATGAACATCAGGACCCCAGACGGGGAGAACATCTCCAGTGGGGCACTTATATTTTCAATTACGGCAGAAAAGAAGTCAGCAACTTCCTCATTGCCAACGCCCTGTTCTGGCTGGATGAATACCACATCGACGGCCTGCGCGTAGACGCGGTGGCTTCCATGCTGTATCTGGATTTCTGCAAGAACGACGGCGAATGGGCACCAAATGAATACGGCGGCAGAGAAAATCTGGAAGCTGTGGAATTTATCAAACACATGAACTCCATCGTATCCAAACGTCTGCCCGGCACCATGATGATTGCGGAAGAATCCACATCCTGGGAAGGCGTTACAAAGAGCGCCGATGACAACGGTCTGGGCTTCACCATGAAGTGGAACATGGGCTGGATGAATGACTTCCTGTTCTATATCAAAAAAGACCCTATTTACCGGAAGTATCACCACAACAATCTGACTTTCGGTATGGCATACAATTACTCTGAAAACTTCGTACTGGTATTGTCCCATGACGAAGTGGTACATGAAAAGAGCGCCATGATTGGTAAAATGCCCGGCGACCTGTGGCAGAAATATGCAAACCTGCGTCTGTCCTATGGCTTCATGTACGGTCATCCCGGCAAAAAGCTGCTGTTCATGGGCGGGGAATTTGCCCAGTTCAACGAATGGAGCGAAGCACGTTCTCTGGACTGGCATCTGCTCCAGTACAAAGACCATCAGCAGATGCAGCTGTACATGAAAGACCTGAACCACTTCTACCTGTCCGAAAGTCCTTTCTGGCAGCAGGATTATGACCCCCATGGCTTTACATGGATTGAATGCGACGACGCGGAATCCTCTGTGGTTTCCTTCATCCGCCGCAGTCAGGACAAGGAACTGTATTTCATCTGCAACTTCACACCGGAAACATACGAAGATTTCCGCATTGGTGTGCCTTTTGCGGGAACATACAAAGAAGTGTTCAACAGTGACGCAGAAAAATACGGCGGCAGCGGCGTGGTCAACAAAAAAGCCGCAGTCAGCGAAAAAATGCCTTGGAATCACTACCAGAACAGCATCCGCGTGAAAGTACCTCCTCTGGGTATGGTGGTGCTGGAACGGAAAGTGCCGGAAGAAGCAAAGGCAGAAAAAAAGACCACTAAGAAAACAGAAAAGAAAAAAGCGTGAAAATATGCTTTGAACGGATTTTCTGAAAATGGAATATCGTACAGCCGGAATCCAAGGGATTCCGGCTGTACTTGTTTTCTGGGGGACAGCTTCCGTTTTTCTCTCCATCAGGCAGGATGGAGACGAAAGCCTGTGGTTTTTCCGTTTTTTTGTCTGGCGGGAAACAGACAGAAGGGGGAAAAGATGGTCTGCTTTTTGGTCGGGAAAGCCAAAATTTGCGGAAAAATCAAATTTTCTCGCCCCAATCCGTTTATTTTTATTGACGAGAGCCGTTTTTTTGTGTATAATTCCTAAATGTACGGTAAAAAAGGTAAGCCTTTCCCGTACACGAATCTCGCATCTGGAGGGAGGGAAATTCATGTCAGAGGTAAAAGTTAAAGAAAATGAATCCTTAGACAGCGCACTGCGTCGTTTTAAAAGAACATGTGCTAGAGACGGCATCATGGGCGAAGTACGCAAAAGAGAGCATTATGACAAACCCAGCGTAAAACGCAAAAAGAAATCCGAAGCTGCCAGAAAACGTAAATTCAAATAATTTTACTTTATTTTGTTGCGCAAAGGAATGATGGTTATGTCATTAAAAGAACAGCTTTTTGCGGACCTGAAGACTGCCATGAAAGAGAAAGACACGGTTCGGAAAGATACCGTACAGCTCATTCGTTCTGGTATTCTGCAGATTGAAAAAGATAAGAAGATCGAACTGGATGAGGACGGTGTTCTGGACGTTATTGCCAAACAGCTGAAAAGCCGCCGTGACTCTCTGCCTGAATATGAAAAAAGCGGCAGACAGGATCTGATCGACAAACTGAACAGAGAAATCGAAATTTTATTGGGTTACCTTCCAGAGCAGTTAAGTGAAGAAGAAATTCAGAAGATTGTAGAGGAAGCCGTTGCCGAAAGCGGCGCAGCATCCGTAAAAGAAATGGGGAAAGTAATGGCCATTGTTACTCCTAAGGTAAAAGGCCGTGCGGACAACAAAGTCGTAGGCAATCTTGTGAGAAAAATGCTCCAAGGCAAATAAAATCAGAGTTCAGAGCGAACCACTTATGTGGTTCGCTTTTTTCTGTTTCGGCAGGGGATGGAAAACATTATTTTTTATAAAAATGAAATGGCCGGAATCCTTGGTGTTTCAGGGTTTTTGGCTATTTTCGGGCACTTGTGGAGCAGTCCTTGAGAGGGACTGCTTTTTTTGTTGGGAAAAAACGCATAAATATCATGCACGATGTATTTGCATTAGAAAAAAGAAAAATCCTTGACTTTTTGTTTTTGAGGTCTATAATGTACTTTAACAAAGCACAGCATAACCGCGTGTGCGTGTGAAAGTAAAGCATCAATGTGTTACAAAAGCAAAAAATAGATAAGGGAGTGTATGACTATGAAGAGAAAAACAACTTATTGTCCTGTAATATGGACATATATGACACTCGCAAAGTGTTATGTAAGAAAGTACAAGTAATTGCAACCGTAAGAGATTCGCACTCTCTGAACTCCGCAAGAGGCGATGTGATGAAAGAAAATCTATAATACTTCATAGTAAGAGTTTGCCAGTTATGTCAAAATTGGTGTTGTTGCTAACTACAAGCTAATCGCTTGTGTGATAAACTGTGTCCAACCACAGTAGATGTTAGTGTATTGAGTCAAATATCTCAGCTCATATTAAGTAAGGATCTCATACTTCGGTATGGGATTTTTTATTTTGGGAATTAGTTCAGTTTGGTTAGAACGCCTGATTTGGGTTCAGGAGGTCGTGGGTTCAAATCCTACATTTCCAACTACTATCCTACTTTGTAGGAAATAAATCAAGAAAGAAGTGAAAATTATTAAGTACATTTCAAAAAATGAAATTGAAAAGCTATTATCCGAAGGTGTAATCAGAAACACAAGACGAGGATATATCGACAAAAATGGATATCCAGTCGGTTATTATCGTACTAAAGGTGTTGCTAAAAAGCGTTACATCGAAGATAAGTATGTTAAGTAGGTTCTGCCTATGAAAAATAGAATTGAATATAAAGGTTTTTATATAGACAAGACCGAAAATGGCTTTCGTATCTGTAGAAAAGAAGATACAGAAAAACATACTCATATGAAAAATCTTAATCCATCATATAAACTTATAGACAATGTGCTATCAAATAAAATTCCTACTCGTTGTGGATGTTATTATTTGGAGTCACATGCTAGATTAAGCTATGATGAAAATTATATTAGGAAGATTCGTGAGTATATCAAAGTAAAACAGAATAAAAGCAAACAAATGTATTATAATCCTGGCAGAAAACGTTCTGGTGGGAATTTTTAATTTTATGGAGGATTTAAAGGATTATGGTAGATAGTAAGATTAAGAAAGCAATTGTTAGTGCAGCTAAAAAGAATATTACAGCAAGTGGTGTACGAATTGAAAACGGAGTTTTCGTTGATGATGAAGGCTCTATTGTAGATCGTATCGCTGAAATGTTACCAGAAGGTACTACTATTTTTGATATTAAAATTAGTATTGAGCTTCCAGATGAAGAGAAGCCGGCCTTAGTTCAGCTGGATGAGATTATAAAAAAACGGGAAAAGGCGGAGATGCCGGATGGCGC
>NZ_CAJMDQ010000092.1 GCF_905212195.1 uncultured Anaerotignum sp.
GAACCTGCAAGTGTGGAAAACAGCGCAAGCGTAGAAGCCAGCACACTGACACCTGCTACGGAAACAACAACAACCGAAACTAGCGAAGTACCCGAAGTTACCGCTATGGTACCTTTGACTTCCGCAACACCTGTTGATGAACAAAGCACTGAAACTACTCTGGAAAGCACCGGAACAGTAGGCACTGCAGAAGAGCTTACAAATGCTTTAGAAACTGCAGCAGATAACGAAGAAACAACCATCACTTTGTCCGATGACATTGAAGGTGATTTTACTGTTGCAGAAAACAAAAACATTGTTTTGGATTTGAATGGTTACAAAATCACAAATAAATCCGGTCATACCATCACCAATAATGGTACATTGACAATCAAAGATTCCAGCGAAGGCAAAACTGGTACAATTGATAATGTTACCCATGCAAAGGCTACCGTTTGGAATAACGGAACTACTACATTAGAAGGTGGTAACTTTATTAGAAGCCAAGAAGCTGGTATTGACGCTGACCACAATGGTGGAAATTCTTACTATACTCTTTTGAATCATGGAACTATGATTGTAAAAGATGGTGTATATGTTGAAAACAGTGGAAAATATTCCAGCCTGTTTGAAAATGGTTGGCAAAGCGGCGGAGACAACAAAAGCGGCAAAAATTCTGTTTTGTTAATTGAAGGCGGCACTTTCTCTGGCGGTCTGAACACAATCAAAAACGATGATTATGGCGAACTGACAATTAATGATGGTTCCTTTACAAACATGGCACAGGCTGCTTTCCTGAACTGGAATGTTGCAACTGTAAATGGTGGTACCTTTGATGCAAATGAAGGTTCTAATGCTATTATCTTGAATGGATTTGCAGATTCCGCCATGGATAAAGGTGAATTAATCATCAATGGTGGTGACTTCAACACAGAAAAAACTAGCGTTAACTTCATTGAAACAATGTATAAACAAAGTGGCTATACAAGTGGAACAATCGAAGTTAATGGTGGTAATATTTATGGCGATATCTTATTATCCGATGTTACAGAAGGTGCAACTCTGAGCATTACTAATGGTGTTACTATCAATGGTAATATTACCAACCAGGGGGTTGCAAATGTTGGTGTAACAAACGCAACAGTAACAGGTTCCGTTTCCAACTCTGGTGAAGGCAATGTTGTGATTTCTGACGGCGCAACTGTAGAAGATGCTGTTTCCAACACTGGTTCCGGTTCCATGGCTGTTATTGAAAGTAGAATCGGCAGCTATTCTTCCGAAGAAACTATTACTTTTGTAGAC
Source organism: uncultured Anaerotignum sp. (assembly GCF_905212195.1). Classification (GTDB taxonomy): domain Bacteria; phylum Bacillota; class Clostridia; order Lachnospirales; family Anaerotignaceae; genus Anaerotignum. Next base: position 1,282 of record NZ_CAJMDQ010000092.1, read on the forward strand.
AGTACTACAATTGACGGCGAAAAAATTGAAAACTCTGAAGATGTAAGCACTGCTTGCGCAAGAATTGGCGCTACCTATTATGATACACTGGAAGAAGCTTTGGCAGCATCCAAATCTGGTGACACCATTACATTGGTAAAAGATGTAACTGTATCAAACACTCAGGATATGGCAAATTCTAACTACAATGAAGCTGTCATTACACTGAAAGGTGGTGTTACTTTGGACGGCGATACCCACACCATTTATGCATCTGGATCTTGGTTCAAGAGTACAGATGGTAATAATATCGATAAACCTGCAAACCATATTGTAGGCGTAAGCGGCGTTTCCGCAACCATTAAAAACCTGACAATCGTCGGAAATGAAAATACAAAACATGGTATCAACGCATATGGTGTAAATGGCAATGCAACTTTGAATATCAGCAACGTTACTATTAAAAACTGTGGTACTGCTGGTATGGTAATAAACGGTGCAAAAGTTACAGCTACCAACATCAATACAGAAGGTAACCCTTGGGGTGCTATCAATGTGGATAAAAGCTCTGGTTCTGAATTGGATTTGACAGGTGGTACCTTCAAAGAAAATGTTCAGATTTGGACTGAATCCGATGACCCTAATATTTCACTTGATGGTGTTCAGCTTGATGAAGTAACTGGTGAAGGTACAAATTTGAAAGGTTACACCTACTTTACCGATGACGTTTCTAAGTTGGGTGCAGCCTACAACGAAACAACCAAAACAATTTACGAATCTTTGGCTGATGCTTTAACTGCAGCTCAGAGTGGAGAAACAATTTCCGTTGTTAAAGACACTGAATTGGCTACAGATGAAACTGTTGCGGAAGGTGTAACTTTGGTAGTCAACCCTGATGTAACTTTGTCTATTACAGAAGATACAACCTTGACCAACAATGGTACCATTGAAAACAAAGGTGAAATTGATGGTACTGTAACAGACGGTACAGGAACTGTAACAGAATATTACACTGTAACATTTACCTCCAACAAAGAAATCGAAAGTGTTGAAGTAAAAGACGAAAATGATGCTACAGTCGAACCAAATGTTGAAGGAAAATTTGTTTATAGTCTGAAAGATGGCAAATACACCTATACTATGGAAACTGTACGCGGTACAAGAACTGGCTCCTTCACTGTTGCAGGAGAAGAATTAACCATCAACGAAAGATTCAGTTCCGGCGGCGGTTCTTCCCACAGCTATGATGGCTACATCACCATCATCAACCCTAAAAACGGCGAAGTTTCTGTCAGCGATGACTGGGCTTACGAAGACGACAAGATCACTCTGACCATCACACCTGACGATGGTTACGAAGTAGACAAGATCGAAATCGTTGACGATGAAGGCGACAAAATCGATGCGAAAAAAGTAGACGACGAAGACAACGAATACACCTTCAGAATGGCAAACTGTGACGTAACTGTTACTGTAACATTCAAAGAAGAAGGCACTACAACAGAAGATACTGATAAAGAAGAAGACAAGGACGAAGAAACAACAGAACTGAACTTCACAGACGTGAAGGAAGGCGACTGGTTCTACGAAGGCGTAGCTTATGTTGTAGATAAAGGTATCATGAGCGGCGTTGCTGAAAATCAGTTCGATCCTAGCGGCAAACTGACACGTGCAATGCTGGTACAGATGCTTTACAACATGGAAGGCCGTCCTGCATGTGATGCTGAAAACGCATTCATCGACGTTCCCGTTGGTCAGTGGTACACAGATGCTGTAATCTGGGCAAATGATGAAAAGATCGTCAGCGGCATGGGTGATGGTCTGTTCGCTCCTAACATGGAAATCACCAGAGAACAGATGGTAGTAATGCTGTACAACTACGCAAAATACAAAGGCTATGACGTAACTGCTTCCGCAGACCTGTCCAAATTTGCTGACAACGCAAGCGTTTCCACATGGGCACAGCCTGCAATGCAGTGGGCAGTAGCTGAAGGCTACATCAGCGGCATGGGCGACAACCAGCTGGCTCCTCAGGGCACAGCAACCAGAGCAGAAATCGCTTCCGTAATCATGCGTTTCATGGAAGCAACAGCAGAATCTGCTGAAACTGCAGAATAATCATACGATCTATAAGAGATAGATAAATTTCCACCTCAACTCGCACGAAATATAAAAGGACAGCCTCCTTTCCATAGAGCTTATGCCCTTTCCCCACAGGAAGCTGTCCTCTATCTCTCACAAAAAAACCGGAAACACCTGATTCATTCAGGTATTTCCGGTTTTTATATTTTAATCAAAATTCATAGGAATCATTTTTCCCGGCGCAAAGGCGTAGATATAACATGCCTTCACGGGCAGGTCCGTTACACGCTCCAACGCTTCTTTATAAAGCCGCAGCTGAATTTTATATTTCTCACGGAAAGCATCTTCCTGCCAAAGTCGGTCGCTTTTATAGTCTACCAGCACAACGCCGTTTTCTTCTATAAAATAGCAGTCGATGATACCATTGATTTGGATAAATTCCTCCATATTCTGATAAATATCATCCAGAAAAACGTCTTTTGGCTCCACTAACATAGCAAAAGGCTGTTCTTTATGGATTTTCTCCGCCTTCTGCATCCGTTTTGCTAAGTCAGAAGAGAAGAAAGTCAGAAGTTCTTTCCTGCGAATGGCAGCTCTTTCTTCTTTCGTCAGTCTGCCCTGCTGCTGCAATTCTGCCAGCAGTTCTTCCAAAGTATCTGCATCATAGGCTTTCCGCAGGTCTGCCGCTTCCATAACCGCATGCATGGCTGTACCGATTTCTGACGCAGTGAGCCCCTCTTTTTTCTGACCAAACTGGGGAATCTGCAATTCCTGTGGCATAGGTGCTTCTTCTCCGGAAATTTCCGCCTGATACCGCCGTTTGATTTCAGAAATGGAAACTTTTGTAGGCAGCATGGTTGCTGTTTCGTGGTCATATTTCCATGACAAGATACGGAAAATCTCCTCTTTTCTGCCGCTGTAATCCGGCTCTGTATCCCAGTTTTCAAAGACATTCTGCTGTTCTTCCGCCAGTTCCTGTTTTTCCTGCTCTGTTCCGTAGATATCGCCTTTTTCCAAAAAAGTAAATTTCCATTTGGAAGGCTCATCTAAAAACTGTCGTGCCTCTCCCCTGTCTGTCGGCTCCCAAGGCTCCGGCAATACCCTTGCCTGGGGATGACGCAGAAGTGCCGGCATGATCCAATCCAGATAGTTTCTTCCTCGGCGCAGACGGAATACAGGCAGCAATTCTTCCACAGAATCTGCTGTTTCTGCCCATTTTTCCACAGATTTTTGCAGATTACGCACTGTTCCTGTCAGAATCAGTTTTTCCTTTGCTCTGGTCAATGCTACATATAATACACGCATTTCCTCTGACAGGTTTTCCTGTCTGATGGCTTCTGCCAATGCGGTTTTGGACAAAGTGCGATAAGACGCTCGATGGTCTAAATCCATATAATCCATGCCATATCCCCACTCCTGATGGGTAATGACAGCGGCTTTTGCATCTGCATCGTTAAACTGTTTCCCAAGGTCTGCCACAAAGACCACAGGGAATTCCAGCCCTTTACTTTTATGTATGGTCATGACACGCACCAAATCATCCGCTTCGCTTTGGAGTTTTGCGGCAGAGGATTCTGTTTCCGCCGTCTTCATATCCTCTACAAAGCGAATGAAATGGAACAGCCCTTTTCCACTATTATTTTCGTAAGTTTCCGCTTTTTCTAACAGCAGCCGCAAGTTTGCCTGCCGCAGACTACCGCCGGGGGTCATGCCTGCATAATCATAATATCCTGTCTGCTGATAAAGATACCGCAGCAATTCACAAAGGGACAATTCTTTTGCCATTTCCCGCCAATGCAGTAAATCTCCTTGGAAGCGTTCCAGTTTTTCCAGAATTTCTTCTTGCGCACCCTCTGCCAGATACCGCAGGACACATTCATAAAACAGTCCATCGCCGCCAAAGAGGCGGATTTCCGTCAAAGCATCGGCACTGATGCCATAAAGGGGCGAATGAAGCACAGAAAGCAAAGGAATATCCTGATAAGGATTATCGATAAGCCGCAGGAAATTCAAAACCGTATCAATTTCCGGCACATCAAAATATCCTTCTGCCGTTTCCGCATAATACGGAATGCCTTCTTTGCCAAAAATATCATCCAGCGTGGTACCCCAACTGCGAATACTCCGCACCAGAACTGCCACATCCCGATATTCCATGGGGCGATAGCTTTCCAGCCCTCGGTCATAAACCTGATAACCAGCTTTCATCATTTCTCTGATTTTTCCGGCAATCATGGTGGCTTCCATCTGCCGTTTATCCAGTTCTTCCAAATCGGTCAGCTGTTCCTCTGCTTCTTCTGAGGACAAATCCAGCAGCATCATTTCGTTTTCGCCGCCGCAAAGCCCATCAAAGTCAGGGAAATCCGCTCCGGCATACAATGCCGCTTCATCATTATAATCCACATCCCCAAAGGCTTCTGACATGGTCTGGCGGAAAATAAAGTTGATGCCATCCAGCACATTCTTCCTGCTGCGGAAGTTTTTGGAAAGAATAATTTTTCTGGTTTTGCCGCCTTTTTCCACAGGATACGTACGGTATTTCTCATTGAACAGCTGGGGCATAGCAAGGCGGAAACGGTAAATGCTCTGCTTCACATCCCCTACCATAAAGCGGTTGTTATTCTCCTCATAAGCACCGGATACTGCTGTCAGCAGCATTTCCTGCACCACGTTGCTGTCCTGATATTCGTCAATCATGATTTCATCATACTTCTGCTGCATCTGTTTTGCGGCATCGGTAGGAATGATATTGTCTTTGGTGCTGCCGGGTTCTGTGAGGATTTGCAGGGCAAAATGTTCATAGTCATTGAAATCCAGCCAGAGTTTTTCTTTTTTTGCCTGTGCGAAGGCTTCCGCAAAACGAATAACTGTTTCCGACAGGGCTTTGGCAATGGGATACAGAGAGGAAATGAGTTTTGTCTGGGTTTCTGCACCATAACAGAAATAAGTTTCTCCCAGCTTGCCGATGGCTGCCTTGGCTTCATTCCGCAGATTCTTCACCCACTCCGCTGTATCTTTATCCTTCCCACGGTAAGCAGGCATACGAGCAAAATCAACGGCAACATAGGCTTGATGCCAATCCGCGTAGCTGGGATGTTCCAATGCCTGCCGTAGGGCTTTTACGCCTTCTAATTCCGCCTCTAAGCGTTCTCCATAGGCAGTAAACTCCCCATTGCCGCAGATGCGGTCATAAGCCTTCTTTAAATTATACAGGGCATAGTCCACCCCATTGGTAATACCTTCCCCAATGAGGGGCATCCATGCGCACTGGTCAATGGTGTCTCCTTCTGCCATATAAAACTGCTCCGCCATCTTCCGCAGAAGATTTTCTGGGTCAGGATACCCCTGAGAGAATTTATAAACCTGCAAAATCAAATCTGTCAGACGCTGGTCCCCCGTATTCTCTCCATAGGTTTCCAGCAGACGGAGAAAGCCTTCATCCTCTGCTTCATAAAGGGTTTCAAACAATTCTTCCAGCACATCTTTTTGCAGAAGTGTAATTTCCGCCGGGTCTGCCGTTTTCACTGCCGGGTCAATATCCAGCCTGTCATAATACTCTCGAATGACTTGCAGACAAAAAGCATGGATGGTTTTGATGTCTGCCCGACTCAAATAGGTGAGCTGGTTCTGCAAATGGACATCATCGG
>NZ_CAJMDQ010000093.1 GCF_905212195.1 uncultured Anaerotignum sp.
ATTTTTCTGTTTGTTTTATTTTATGCCTTCAGCCAGCCGTTTTTCTGCAAAAATTCACGGATTTTTTCCATAGCTGTCTGAAGCTGTTCCATGCTGTAAGCATAAGAAATACGCACATGTCCTTCGCCGCTTTCGCCGAAAGCATCCCCGGGCACCACTGCCACACTTGCTTCATGAAGCAGTCGTTCGCAGAATTCCTGAGAAGTCAGTCCTGTCACAGCAATGGAAGGGAATACATAGAATGCCCCTCTGGGTTCAAAGCATGTCAGTCCCATATCGTTCAGGGCTTTCACCAGATACTGCCGTCTTTCGTCATAAGCCTCACGCATAGCCCCTACATCGCTGTCGCAAAGGGCATCATCCCGCAGGGCTTCAATGGCGCCATACTGGCTCATAGTAGGGGTACACATGATGATGTAAGCATGTACCTTGTTGATGACTTTCATCAGTTCCTTAGGGCCTGCTGCGTAACCCAAACGCCAGCCTGTCATGGAGAAAGACTTTGCAAAGCCATTCAGCACCACTGTCCGTTCCTTCATGCCTTCCACAGAAGCAATGGAAACATGATTTTTGCCGCCATAAGTCAGTTCCGCATAAATTTCATCGGAAATCACCAGCAGGTCGTGTTTGATGCAGACAGGAGCAATCCGTTCCAAATCCTCCCGTTCCATAATAGCACCGGTGGGGTTATTGGGATAAGGCAGAATCAACGCCTTTGTTTTGGGTGTGATAGCTGCTTCCAGTTCTTCTGGCATAAGTTTGAAATCATTTTCTGCTTTGGTGGTCACCACCACAGGCACCCCATGCTGCAACTGGATGGCAGGTTTATATGCCACATAGGAAGGTTCCACCACCAGCACTTCATCCCCCGGTTCCAGAACCGTACGCAGTGTCACGTCAATGGCTTCGGATGCTCCGATGGTGCAAAGAATCTGGTCTGTATCATAGTCCAAGTCAAAGCGGCGTTTCAGGTAATGGGCAATTTCCTCCCGCAGTTTGGGCATACCCCAGTTGGAGGAATATCTTGTTTTCCCTTCTGCCAGAGAATCCATGGCAGCTTTCCGCACACGTTCCGGTGTTTTGAAATCCGGTTCCCCAACGCCAAGGGAAATGACGTTGTCCATGGTTGCTACAATATCAAAAAATTTCCGAATGCCGGAAGGCGGCAGAACCGCCACATGTTTTGCTGTAAAATCTCTCATTTCTACACCTTCTCTTTCGTAATTATAATTTCACCTGATACAGGGCGTCGCTTTTTGGCTGTTCCAATTCTCTTTCTCTGCCCTGTTCCAAAATAGTCTTTCCGCTTTCTGTAATACGGCCAATGACAGCCGCTTCCACACCGGCAGCTTCCAGTTTTTCCACCAACTTCGCTCCGTCAAAGGAGGAAATAATCATGGTACCGCTGGAAATCAGGAGCAGAGGTTCAATGCCTGCTTCTTTGCAGACAGCCTTTGTCACTTCTTTGATGGGAATGTTGTCCGCAAAGACCTGTACGCCTTTTCCGGAACATTCTGCCAGTTCCCAGACTGCCCCCAAAATGCCGCCTTCTGTGGCGTCATGCATGGCTGTGGCACCGTGTTCCATGGCAATGCGGCTTTCGGTGCCTACAGACAGATAGCCTTTCATGTCCTTGGCTTCTTCCAGCAGTGCTTTGTCAATGCGCTGTGCCAGCACATCTTCATGTTCGTGGGCAATGATGGCAGTACCTTCCAGACCTGCCCATTTTGTCATGATAACGTCCTGTCCCACTTCTGCGCCGCCAGTGCAGACCATTTTCCGATTTCTGGTCTTGCCGATAACCGTAGCGGAAATCACAGGTTTTGTCACCGCATCTGTCACTTCTGTATGACCGCCCAGCACTTCAATGCCCAGTTCCGCTGCCGCTTTCAGAGTGCCATGCATAAGTTCTTCCAGCATAGCCTCATCGCTTTGAGGCGGCAAAAGCACCGTCATCAAAATCCCCACAGGCTCTGCCCCTGCGGAAAATACGTCGTTGCAGTTGATATGTACTGCTAGATAGCCGGTGTCTTTTGTTGCTCCGGTAATAGGGTCTGTGGAGAACACGCACAGTTCCTCTTTGGGGTCCATAGCGGAACAGTCTTCCCCTGTTTTGGGACGCACCACAATATCATCCCGATGGACTTTGCTGTGTGTCACCGGGTCTAAAACAATCCGCTCCAGTATTTGCGGCGGAATCTTACCAATTTCAAACATACTATCAAATCTCCTTTTTCGGTCAGAAGCACCTTTGTGCAAAAAAGAAACCGCACCTCACGGCTCTGTTTCTTTTCCCTGTGTACTATTTTACCACAGTCTGCACTACAGGAACAGAAATTTTTCTGAAACACAAAAAAGGTGCCTGCAATGTCTGCAAACACCTTTCTTTCTTATTGAATGCCAAAGCCCGGCTGTTCTGTGGATGCCGTATCTGCTGTGGTTTCTTCTTTCTTTTCTTCTGCTTTCTTAGTACCTACGGTCACCTGATCCGCTGTGGCACGATAAGAAGAAGAACTGAACCATTCCCGGCTCACCTGTTTGCCGTTTTCGTAAACGATTTTGTAAACGCTTACCTTCGCACCGGTTTTCCCGGTGGAAGTGACTACTCGTTCGCCTTCCGGCATATCAGGGTCTTCTGTTACCACTTCTGCCGGTTTGGGTATGGTTTCCTCGTAAACGGTTTCATATTCCACACGATGGCTGCTGCTGTGGACTTCATGACCATAAATATTCATGACCAGATTGCCGCCGCTGGCATAAGCTTCAATCAATACAGGATATTCTGTATTATTCTTGAACTTCAGGTCTTTATAATTGCCTGCTACCGCCGCGTCACGACCCAAAGGCACATAGCCTACAGTCATGGAATGGGGATGGCGTTCCACAATCTCCAGTTCCGCATCAATGACTGCGTTATACAATGTTGTGGTTACCTGACATACACCGCCGGCAACGTCTTTTTCCACTTTGCCGTTGTTGTATACAGCAGCATCTTTGTAGCCGCCTTCATAAGTCTGAGGGCCCAGTTCCACATTGGCGGAGAATGTTTCTCCCGGTGCCAATACGGTGCCGTTGATGTAGTTACATCCCACTTCCAGATTGGTATTTCTGTTTTTATCACTCATGGTATAAGTGGTCTTGAAAGAGCCGATGAGGTCTGTAACATGGCTGTTTGCCTCTGCTGTAATCTTGGGTTCTTCCACTTCCGCCTCAATTTGGGCAGTGCCGCTCATACGGGTATCCAAAACAGCTGCCGCATTGGCTTCTGTTTTTTCCTGATCCATGATACGACCGGTTTCTTCCGGTGTCACCACAAATTTCCCATTTTTCCGGCTGACAGTACTGTCTACGGCATGGCGGTCGAATTCTTCAGCGATTTCTGTCAGTTTCGCTTTCATTTTTTCTGTGTCATAAGAATATTCCAAAGGAATGTCAATGCCTTCTTTCAGCAGCTGCGCCCCAACCTGAAAACGCTCTTTGTCCGTGCCTTCTCTGCCGGTATTGTACGCCTGCTCCACGGCTTCTTCCAGATGGTAACCAGCGCCAAGGTCTGTGAAAGGCACTTCCCATTTTGTTTCCTCATCAAACTGGAATGTGAGCACCTGCCCATTGACTTCTGTCACATACTTTTCTTCCAGTGTGGCCAGTGCTTCTTCCTTCGTCATGCCTTCCAGAGAAATGCCGTCTACAGTGACACCCTGATAAATGCCTTCCGCAGAAAGGAGTTTCAGCACCTGATGTCTGTGATATAAATAATATCCCAGCACACCTGCCAGAACAACCAGAACAACCACCAATGCCCCGATCATGATTTTCTTTTTATGTGCCTCATGGCGGGCTTCCCGCCTGTGGCTTCTTACACCCTTTTGTTGCAAATAAACCCCCAACTTTCTATAACAGTTGTTTTCGCTTTTCCACAATGGCAGAAAAACGGCTTCGCCCATACAAGTGTATTGGATTCAGACATACATTATACCAAAAACCAATACTTCTTCTATCATAGCGAAGCCGTATGAAAAAAACAATATCAATTATAATAAATTTCCTTACATTTTTATTACATAATTGGTTCACAAACCTACTTTCCGCGGCGTTTTTTGGCGTCCAGAAGCCGTTGCGTTGTATTTTTATGCTCTTCTGGCGTATCCGCCGGTTTTTCCGCAGGCGTTGTTTTCTTCTCTTTCTCTTTGGATACCTGTTCTTTTTCCGCCTGTTTTGCAGTGGATTTCGCAGGTTTTTCTGCTTTTTTCACCTGTTTTTCCTGTTTTCTGTCTTTCCGCACTGCAAGGGCTCCTTCTGCCCTCTGCAATACTGTGGGGAATCTCCGCAGGAAAATATCCAGCAGGAGCAGGAATACGCCCAGTATCAGCAAAGGATTCTGCATGGACTGATGTTTCACGGACTGTGCAGCATCTGCCGCAAAAACTTCGCTGCCGCTAGTTAACACTCTGCCGCCAGTGCTTTCGGCAATCTGATTCAAAAGCTGACTGCCGTTTTCTCTGGTGGTCATGTCGTACTCTTTGGGATAGGAAAGATAAAATCCTGTGTTGGAATTGGTGGTGGTTCCGTCTTTTTCTTCCACCTGCACTGCCGCCAGATACGCCCCTTCTTTTGCCGAAGAAAAGACACCTTCGTAAATGCCCGGAGCCGTGGACTGCATCTGCACCGTTTCTGTTTCGTTGTCAGAAGAAACTACCGTCACCTGCACCTGTGATACGTCCTCGGAAAAAGGCATGGTCAGCCGCAGGACGCTGTCCTCTTCCCCGGCTTCTGCCGTCAAGGTCATATCCGTCATGGCGTTGTTTTTCATCATCCAGGAAACGGCATTGCGAAGGATTTTGACACCACTGTCCGACGCCAGCCATTTCTCCGTCCATTGTCCATGTACATCCGATGTCCATGCCACCGTTCTGCCCAGACCATACTGCCATGTGGCCAGAATGGGCTCTTCCTTGTCACTGATGAGGACTTTATCTGCTCTGGCTTTTGCCGTGGTACTGATATAGCCGTCCAGTTCCGTGACAGCATCAATGCCCGACAAAATGGCGGAAGCATCCTGCTGTTCAGGGTAAAAAGTCCGGTTATTGATGAATTCTTTCCCTGCCAGAATGGTTTCCTTTGCGAAAATCTCCGGCAAATCCGTAAATTCATCCGTAAAGTAATACCGCCCATTGCCGTTTTCCGCCAAACGCTGCAACAGCTGTGTATCTGCGCTTCCCCCGACAGCTACTGTCGAAAGGGTAATGTTCCGCTGGCGCATTTCTTCCAAAAGACCGTCATAGCCGGATTGTTCTGCCTGACCGTCTGTCAAAAGGAGGATGTGCTTCTGTTTGGTATTTTCCTCCTTCATGGCATCCACTGCCATTTTCAAGGCAGGCAGAATACTGGTGCCGCCTTCTGCCTGAATACTGCCAATGGCATTTGTCAAAGCGTCTTTGTTTTCCATGACATCACAAGGCTCCATGACCCATTCCGCAAGGGAATCAAAAGCCACCACGCCTACCCGGTCGCCCTGCTGGAAATGGTCTAAGCTACGGATAGCCGCTTCTTTTGCCATATCAATACGAGATACCCCATAATTGCCATCCATCATACTTCCGGAACGGTCAATGACCATAATCATAGTCAGGTCGGAATTCTGCCCTTCTGTTTTCAAATCCATATCCACAGGGAGTATTTCCTCCAGCGGCGTATTCTGATAGCCGCCCAGCGCAAAGGCATTTTCACCGCCGCTGACCAGCAGACCGCCGCCGGTGGTGCGGACATAGGTTTCCAGTGCGGATAAAAATCCATCAGGCAGATTTTCCGCCGATACATTGGCAAGAATCACGCCGTCATAAGCCCCCAACTGCTCCATGGCAGTGGGTGCGCTGGCTGCTGTCACTTTCTGGACAGCCACCTGACCGGAAAGCATGCTTTCCCATTCTCTGCCGCTGTCGTCCTGCTCCACAAGGAGAATTCTGGGAATATCTTCTATATAAGTATAGGCATAAACCCGATTGTTTTCCCCCATGGTGTCCTGTGCTGGAACAATTTCCGCCCGATAGGTGACACCGCCGCCAGTGGTGGTCATATCGGAAAATACCATACGAGTTTCCCCTTTGTGGATTTCCGCAGATTCATCGGCAATGAGGGTATTGCCTTTGTACAGGCGAACCTGTGCCGTGGTGTCAATATTTGCATCAATCTGCAACGCCAGTTCATAGCGGCTATTGATGTTGATGACTTCTGCCAGTTCCAGCTTTGTCAGCTGTACCTCCGGCTGTTCTTCGGACACCAGAGGATATACGTCAACGATAATTCCCTGTGCCGCCAATGCCCTTGCCTGCTGTAAAGCGTTACCTTCCGTTTCGTTGCCGTCAGACAGAAGGACAATGCGTTTTGCGGTACCATCCGGCAAAAGAGATGCAGACAGACGCAGAGCATTTTCCAGAGAACTGCCACCTTTATCCACCAAAGACAGAAAGTCTGCCGTTACATTGGTATTTTTATCCGGCGTCAGCTCCACCCCTGCCCGTTTTCCAAAGGAAACCAGCCCCAACTGGTCTCGATTTTCTTTGGCCTGCTGGGCTTCCTGCAAAAATGTCTGTACCGCTCCTTCTGTTTTCTCCACACTTGCGGAACGGTCCACGGCAAACACCGTTGTGGTGGTATTGGCTGTCATAAGCAAAGTGGGGTTCGCCATGGCAAGAATCAGCACAAAGCAAAGTACCGCCCGCATGATGGTATGGACTTTTTTCCGAAATGGCGATGCAAACTGTCCGCCTTTGGCAAAAAACAGTATGGCTGCCATTACGGGAATCAATAAAATCAGCCAATAAGGCTG
>NZ_CAJMDQ010000094.1 GCF_905212195.1 uncultured Anaerotignum sp.
AACGATGGGGCCGGAGCCGATAATCAGAATTTTTTTGAGGTCAGTTCTCTTTGGCATATTGTAATTCCTCCTTAAGAATTATATATATAAAATTTCCTAGTTACCTGAATTTATTATAATATGGTTGTTTTCCGGCTGTCCAGATTTTCTTCCCATACAGGAATACCTTTGTACATGGTCAGTTTGCATCTGCCGGATACTTCCCAGCCGGTGAAAGGTGTGCTTTTGCCCATGGAGCAGAACTCCGCAGGGTCAATGGTGTATGTTTCGTTCAGATCGTACACAGTCAGGTTGGCAGGCATGCCAACAGCAAGAGGTGTGCCGATGCCGAAACGTTTGGACGGATTTGTGTGCATCAAATCGATGAGCATATTTAAGGTAAGAACTCCTTTTTTCACCAGATTGGTGTACAAAATGGGGAAGGCTGTTTCCAGTCCTACGATACCCATCATGCTCTTTTCCAGACCTTTGCTTTTTTCCTCAGCGGAGTGAGGGGCGTGGTCGGTGGCGATCATGTCGATGGTGCCGTCCAGAATGCCTGCGATGAGGGCATCCTGATCTGCTTTGCTGCGCAGAGGGGGATTCATTTTGAATCTGCCGTCCTCCTGCAGGTCCATATCAGTCAGTACCAGATAATGAGGGCCTGTTTCGCAGGAAACGGGAAGCCCTTCTTTTTTCGCCTGACGGATGAGTTCCACGCCTTCTTTGGTGGAGATGTGGCAGACATGATAGTCACATCCGGTTTCTCTTACCAAAGCGATGTCGCGTTCGATCTGTTTCCATTCACTTTCAGAACAGATACCTTTGTGTCCGTGCTGCGCACAATATTCGCCTGCATGAATATAGCCGCCATTGAGCAGTTCATTGACTTCGCAGTGTGCGGCTACCATTTTGTCAAGTTGTTTGATTTTTTTCATGGCCTGACGCATCATTTCGTCACTTTGTACACCTCGTCCATCATCGGAAAAGGCACAAACATGAGGTGCCAGTGCATCAAAATCCGCAAGAGCTTCGCCTTTTTCACCATAGGTGATGGCACCATAAGGCAGGACTTCAATCAAAGCGGTTTTTTCGATGGCTTCCAGCTGAGGTGCCAGTGTTTCGGCACAATCGGGCACTGGATTCAGGTTTGGCATCGCGCAAATGGTGGTGTAACCGCCGTGTGCTGCCGCCTGTGTACCGGTACGGATGGTCTCTTTATAAAAAAATCCCGGTTCTCTCAGATGCGTATGAACATCAATGAAACCGGGAAAGATAGCGAAACCTTCCAAATCGAAAACAACGCTGCCTTTTGTGGGTGCGGCGGAAGAAATATCGGTAATGATACCATTGTTGACAAATACGTTGGATTTTACAAATTCGCCCTGCATAAATACGTTTGCATTGGATAAAATGTAGTTCAATGTATTTCTCTCCTTTCTTCTGTCTGCATGGTTGTTATATATTTCTTTACAAATTGTCAGTAGTATATCATAGGGATTTGGCTCTGTCAAGCATTTCTTTCCGAGAAAATTCTTCCCCCTTCATTGACAGGAAATTGGAAAATGTGTTAGACTGAACTTGTCAAATAAAGCGGTTTTCTGTAACTGACGGATTGGTGGGAGACCACAGGGGAGCAGAAAATCGGAATTTTTTCTAAGCAGTGCAGTACTGCCTGGCGGATTTTTTATAATTGCCGGGCTTAACAGAATTTCTTCGGTCTGTTTCTTCTGCATGATGGTGGTCGGCGGTGTTTTTGATGAATGGAAATATCGCTTTTTTGCTGTCAATGAGGAGAAAAGAAGGAAAGCGTGCTGCTTTTTGTCGACCGTCTGGGCAGTCCTGTTTCCGCCAAGGAATCAGACTGTCCTTTTTTGCGTCTGCAAATGGAATTTGTATTATTTTTGAGGAGGTTTATCCATGAAAAAAATCGGTATTGTAATGGGCAGCGACAGTGATCTTCCTGTATTGGAAAAGGCAATGACAACACTGGGCAAATTTGGTGTGCCTTATGAAGTGCATGTATATTCTGCACATAGAACACCTGTAGAAGCAAAAGAGTTTGCACAGCAGGCAAGAGCCAACGGCTTTGGTGCCATCATCGCGGCAGCAGGCAAGGCAGCTCATCTGGCAGGCGCCATTGCAGCCAACACAACATTGCCTGTTATCGGCATTCCTGTAAAATCCTCTACACTGGACGGTCTGGATGCACTGCTTTCTACCGTACAGATGCCCGGCGGCATTCCCGTTGCAACTGTAGCCATTGACGGCGCAGAAAACGCGGCTCTGCTGGCAATCCAGGTACTGGGTGCATCTGACGCAGAACTGGCAGCAAAACTGGATGCAGCCAGAGCAGAAGCAGCAGCAAAAGTACTGGAAAAGAACAAAGCAGTGGAAGCAAAATACAACCACTGATATCATACATACGAAATAAACACAGATACAAAAGAACCCCTGTCAGAAAAGACAGGCGGAACAAGGAGCTGGAAAAATGAATAAGATCCATGAAGAATGCGGCGTTTTTGGTGTATATGCCAAGGAGAAAACATCCGTTGCATCTACGGCATATTACGGTTTGTTTGCCCTGCAGCATCGGGGACAGGAAAGCTGTGGGATTGTAGTCAACGACGAGGGCGTGTTCACATATCATAAGGACGGCGGTCTGGTCAATGATGTGTTTACCCCGGCAGTGATGGAGCATCTGGGGGAAGGAAACATGGCAGTGGGTCATGTGCGCTATGGCACAACCGGCGGCGGTGGCAGAATCAATGCCCAGCCTATCGTTGTGAACCATGTGAAAGGGGCAATGGCTCTGGCACATAACGGCAATCTGGTTAATTCCTTTGAACTGCGGCGGGAACTGGAGCTGGAAGGTTCCATTTTCCACACCACCAGCGATACAGAAGTCATTTCCTACATCATCACCAAGGAACGGCTGAAGGCACCTTCCATCGAGGAGGCGGTCAATCAGGCAATGTATCGCATCAAGGGGGCTTACTCTCTGGTGGTCATGTCTGCAACCAAGATGATTGCGGCAAGAGATCCTCATGGATTCCATCCTCTCTGCTATGGCGTCACAAAAGAAGGGACTTACGTCATTGCTTCGGAAACATGTGCCTTGGACGCAGTCAGCGCAGCCTTTGTGCGGGATGTGGAACCCGGTGAAATCGTGGTCTTTGACGGCGATGAAATCCGCACCATTTCCGACCATATGGGTGAAGCAGAGAAGCATTTGTGTATTTTTGAACATATTTATTTTTCCAGACCCGATTCCAGAATCGACGGCGTCAGCGTACATCGTGCCAGAGTAACGGCAGGTGCCTGTCTTGCCATGGAACATCCCGTACAGGCGGATGTTGTCATTGGTGTGCCGGATTCCGGTATCGACGCAGCCATTGGATATGCCAGACAGTCTGGTATTCCTTATGGCATGGGATTTATCAAGAATAAATATATCGGTCGTACCTTTATCGCGCCGGGACAAAAGGCGAGAGAGGATAAAGTAAAGATCAAGTTGAATGTAATATCAGAAACCATCAGGGGAAAACGTGTGGTCATGGTGGACGACTCCATTGTCAGAGGTACAACCTCTGCAAGAATCGTCAAACTGCTGCGGGAAGCAGGGGCAAAAGAAGTCCATGTCCGTTCTTCCGCACCGCCGTTTTTATTCCCTTGTTATTACGGAACAGATGTGGATTCCCAGGAAAACCTCATTGCGGTGAACCATACCATGGACGAGATTCGGAATATCATTGGTGCGGACAGCATCGGCTATCTGAATCTGGACCATCTGGGCATGCTCATGGGCACTCCCAAGGGCTGCGGATATTGTGCCGCCTGCTTTGATGGGAATTATCCCACAGAAGTTCCTACAGAAACGTGCAAGAACAGATTTGAAGGCAAGCTGAGCGAAAGGAGCAACAATCATGAAAAGTCAAAGTGAAAGCTATAAAGCTGCAGGTGTGGATATTACCGCTGGGTATCAGGCAGTGGAACTGATGAAAAAACACATTGCAAGAACCGTAACAGCAGGTGCAATGTCCGATATCGGCGGTTTCGGCGGTCTGTTTGAAATGGATCTGACAGGCATCACAAAACCTGTACTGGTAAGCGGTACTGACGGCGTTGGTACAAAACTGAAACTGGCGTTTTTGATGGACAAACATGACACCGTAGGTATCGACTGTGTAGCTATGTGTGTCAACGACATCATTTGCTGCGGCGCAAAACCTCTGTTCTTCCTGGACTATATTGCCGTAGGCAAAAACTTCCCTGAAAAAGTGGCTGCCATTGTTTCTGGCGTAGCAGAAGGCTGTGTACAGTCCGGTGCTGCTCTCATCGGCGGTGAAACAGCAGAAATGCCCGGTTTCTATCCCGAAGACGAATACGATCTGGCTGGTTTTGCAGTAGGTGTTGTAGACAAAGACAAAATTCTGGACAACAAAACCATGGAAGCTGGTGACGTTGTTATCGCGCTGCCTTCCAGCGGCGTACATTCCAACGGTTTCTCTCTGGTTCGCCGTGTATTTGATGTGGAAAACGCAGACATCAAAACACCTCTGGCAGAACTGGGCGGCAAATCCCTGGGCGAAACACTGCTGGCACCTACAAAAATCTATGTAAAACCTATGCTGGCACTGTTCGAAGAAGTGAAAGTAAAAGCAGTTTCTCATATCACAGGCGGCGGCTTCTATGAAAACATCCCCAGAAGCATCCCCAAAGGCTTCGGTGCGAAAATCGACAAGAGCGCACTGCGTATTCCCCCCATCTTCAAACTGTTGGCGGAAAAAGGCAACATCCCCGAACGTGACATGTTCAACACATTCAACATGGGCGTTGGCATGAGCGTTGTAGTTGCCAAAGCAGACGCGGAAAAAGCACTGGAAATCCTGAAAGCAAACGGTGAAGACGCTTACATCATGGGCGAAATCATTCCTTCCGAGGAGGGCGTGGTGATATGCTGAAAACAAAAATCGCAGTTTTTGTTTCCGGCGGCGGCACCAATTTGCAGGCATTGATCGATGCTCAGAAAAGCGGCATCCTGCAAAGCGGCGAAATCGCCTTGGTACTTGCCAGCAACCATAAGGCATATGCCCTGACAAGAGCGGCAGAAAACAACATTCCTTCTGCTGTGGTTGTCAGAAAGGAATTTGATTCCCAGCTGGCTTATGAAGAAAAGGTCAAAGAAGTACTGAAAGAATACGGTATTGAACTCATCGTTCTGGCAGGCTTCATGTCCATTCTCAGTGAAAACTTTACTTCCGCTTTCCCGAAGCGGATCATCAATATCCACCCCTCTTTGATCCCTTCTTTCTGCGGAAAAGGGTATTATGGTCTGAAAGTCCACGAAGCGGCTTTGGCTTATGGGGTGAAGGTAACAGGGGCAACGGTGCATTATGTCAATGAAATCCCTGATGGCGGCGAAATTCTCATGCAGAAAGCCGTTGAGGTCAAAGACGGAGATACACCGGAAGTGCTCCAGCGCCGTGTCATGGAGGAAGCGGAATGGATTCTGCTTCCTCGTGCCACAGAGCAGGTTTCCAAAGAATTGCAGAAAGGAAGATAATTTTCATGGATATTTACAGAAAAGATTCTATGGCTACACTGGTGAAAGATAACGCTTATGTAGGCAGAGGCATTGTGCTGGGCAAATCCGAAAACGGAAAAAATGCCGTGGCCGCCTACTTTATTATGGGTCGCAGTGAAAACAGCCGCAACCGCGTATTTGTCCGGGAAGGCAACGATGAAATTAAAATTTATCCGTTTGATGAAAGTAAAGTGGAAGATCCTTCGCTGATTATTTACGCGCCGGTTCGCACCTGGCAAAACAACCTGATTGTAACCAACGGAGATCAGACGGACACGATCCGCACTTTTCTGCGCGAAGACAAAACGTTTGAACAGGCGCTGGATACCCGGTGTTTTGAGCCGGATTATCCCAACTTTACCCCGCGTATCAGCGGCATGATTACGTTTACGCCGACCGACTTTACGTATAAGATGAGTATTCTGAAATCGGCTGATGCGGACGGTTCCGCTTGTTCCCGGTATACCTTTTCTTATTCGGCCATTCCCGGTTTGGGACATTTTTTACATACCTATATCTGCGACGGAAATCCCATTCCGACCTTTGCCGGAGAACCCGAACGGGTGGTTATTCCCGACAGCATTGATGATTTTACCAGTGAGATCTGGGACAACCTGGATGAGCAAAACAAGATTTCACTGTACGTTCGGTATTGCAATCTTGAAACCGGCAAAATCGAAGACCGGCTGATCAACAAAAACACACAGGAGATGGAATCATGAAAGAATTTGAACTGAAATACGGCTGTAACCCCAACCAAAAACCGGCCCGCATCTATATGGATTCAAACTGGGATCTGCCGATCCAAATCTTGTCCGGAAAACCCGGATACATCAACTTCTTGGACGCCTTTAACAGCTGGCAGCTGGTAAAAGAGATACAAGACGCGCTTGGGATGTGCGCGGCTGCTTCGTTTAAGCATGTCAGCCCCACTTCTGCCGCCGTCGGCATCCCTATGACCGACAAGCAGAAAAAAGCCTTTTTCGTAGACGACATAGAGGGCCTTGACGATTCCCCTATAGCTACGGCGTACGCCAGAGCCAGAGGAACAGACAGGATGAGCTCCTTCGGCGACTGGATCGCCCTCTCTGACGTCTGCGATGTGCCGACTGCAAAGCTCATCCAGCACGAAGTGTCTGACGGCATCATCGCCCCGGGCTATGAGCCGGAGGCACTGACCATCCTCGCCGGCAAGAAGAAAGGCAATTACAACGTGGTCGCCATCGACCCGGCC
>NZ_CAJMDQ010000095.1 GCF_905212195.1 uncultured Anaerotignum sp.
TGTTTGCACAGCGGCAACAAAAGCGGCGTTAAAATGTGATAACAAAGAGCAAAATGCGGAATAAAAATCAAGCCTACTAGGTGTGATAAGTTTCCTGGAACGGTTGCACTGAATACGTGAAAATGATATACTATCATAGTAATAAAAAATAGGCTGGGTGTGTACCAAACTGTCCGGCGGTTGAAATGCTGGTGGGACGGACAGTTTTTGCGGGACTGCAAGCAGGGTTCCGCGGCAGGCTTACGGGAGTGAAAAATATGAAAGTTGTAATTCTTGCCGGCGGCTATGGCACGCGCATTTCGGAAGAAAGCAAGTTCAAGCCGAAACCGATGATCGAAATCGGCGGTATGCCCATTTTGTGGCATATCATGAAGATTTTCAGCGCTTACGGCGTGACGGATTTTGTCATTTGCTGCGGCTATAAGGGGTACTGCATCAAGGAGTATTTTTCCCATTATGCCCTCCACCACAGCGATGTGACCTTTGATTTTCGCAAGGGAACGGAAATGATTATCCATCATCGCCAGACGGAACCGTGGCAGGTGACTTTGGTGGATACAGGACTAGATACCATGACAGGAGGGCGTGTGAAACGGGCAGCATCCTATTTGGAAGGAGAACGGTTTTTCCTTACTTACGGCGATGGTGTGGCAGATGTGGATATCACCAAACTGCTAGCATTCCATGAAAAAATGGGACGAAAAGCCACCATGACCGTAGTGCAGCCGGCAGGGCGGTTTGGTACGGCGGAAATTGAGGAGGGCTGTGTAAGAGCTTTTCGGGAAAAGGCGGACTGTGACAGCGGCTGGATTAACGGCGGTTTTCTGGTGCTGGAGCCTTCTGCCCTGTCTTATTTGAAAGGGGACGAAACCATACTGGAACAGGAAGCCTTGTCCAAATTGGCGGCGGAAGGAGAACTGGCGGCATATCAGCACAGAGGATTCTGGCAGTGCATGGATACTCTTAGGGATAAAGAAAAACTGGAACAGCTCTGGAAAGAAGGTGCGCCGTGGCAGATTTGGGAGAAATGAGAAACTTTTATAAAGATAAACGGGTGCTGGTGACGGGGCACACAGGCTTCAAAGGGGCATGGCTGTGCCGGTTATTGCTGGATATGGGGGCAAAGGTCTATGGCTATGCTTTGGCACCGGAGCGGGAAAGCCTGTATGGTTTGCTGGAATGGGAAAAAGGGCTGGTATCTTGTTACGGGGATATTCGCCAGCCTAGAAAACTGGCGGCTTTTGTGAAAAAAGCCGAACTGGAAGTGGTTTTCCATCTGGCGGCACAACCCTTGGTTTCTGTGGGATATGCCCAGCCCGTTAGGACATACGAAACCAATCTCATGGGGACTGTATATCTGCTGGAAGCCTTGCGGAAAGCGGAAAACCTGCGGTCTGTGGTGGTGGTGACTACCGATAAGGTTTATGCCAAAACGAAAGAAGCCGCAGGGGAGGAAAGCACTTTGGACGGCTTTGACCCTTATGCCAACAGCAAATCCTGTGCGGAACTGGCGGCGGCGTGTTATGGGCGGTGTTTTTTGCAAGGGAAAGTAGCATTGTCCCGTCTGCGGGCAGGGAATGTCATTGGCGGCGGTGATTTTGCGGCACATCGTATTCTGCCGGACTGTATTCGTGCGGCAGTGGAACGAAAGCCAGTGATTTTGCGACATCCCGAAGGGGTGCGCCCTTATCAGCATGTGCTGGAACCTTTGACGGCATATCTCTGGACGGCGTGGAAACAGTGGGAGAAACCGGAACTGGCAGACTGCTACAACGTGGCACCCAAAGGAAAGGATATTTCCAATGGAGAACTGGCGGGACTTTTCTGTAAATATTGGGGAAACGGCATGACATGGCAGGCAGAACAGGCGGATTTTCCCAGAGAACAGGCGGTTTTGCGGCTCAATGGGGAGAAAATACAGGAAAAACTGGGGTGGACGCCCCGCTGGAATGTGGAGCAGGCAGTTTCGGCAACGGTAGCATGGACGAAGGTCTGGCAGAGGGGCGGCGACTTGACAGAAGAAATGCGCAGAGAAGCGGCGGCTTATGAGAAAGGGGAATGGATATGACGGAAGCGGAAGCGAGACGGGAGATCTTGGAGAAGGTACGGGAATATTACCACTGTTTCCATGACGGGAAACGCTGGGACGGGAAGCATGTACCCTACGGCGGCAGGGTTTATGACGAAAGGGAAATGGAAAATCTGACAGAAGCTATGTTGGATTTTGGTTTGACGGCAGGACGGTTTGCCATGGCATTTGAGCGGAATTTTGCCGCATACATAGGGGTGAAACACTGCGCGCTGGTCAATTCCGGTTCCTCTGCCAATCTGCTGGCATTCCATACTTTGACTTCGCCTTTATTGGGAGAAAAACGCATTTGCCGAGGGGATGAAGTCATCACTGTGGCGGCAGGATTTCCTACGACGGTGGCACCTATTTTGCAGTATGGGGCGGTACCTGTCTTTGTGGATGTGACATTGCCCCAGTACAACATAGATGTTTCCATGCTGGAGGAAGCCTTTTCGCCCAAAACAAAGGCGGTGATGATTGCCCATACATTGGGGAATCCTTTTGATGTGAAAGCCGTATTGGATTTCTGCCAGAAACATGATTTATGGCTGGTGGAGGACAACTGCGACGCTGTGGGGGCGGCGTATTGTCTGGATGGAAATTGGCGAAAAACAGGCACATTTGGGCATTTATCCACCGTCAGTTTTTATCCGCCTCACCATATGACCATGGGCGAAGGCGGAGCAGTCTGCATCAATGATGATTTGCTGGGGAAAATCATGGTTTCTCTTCGGGACTGGGGGCGGGACTGCACATGTGCGCCGGGGCAGGATAACCGCTGTAAACATCGTTTTGACAGGCAGTACGGCAAATTGCCCTTTGGTTACGACCATAAATACGTTTATTCCCATTTGGGATTCAATCTGAAAGCTACGGAAATGCAGGGGGCAATCGGGTTGGCGCAGTTGGAAAAACTACCTGATTTTGTGAAAAAACGGCGGTATCACTTTGATTATCTCCTGACACTCTTGGAAAATTGCGGCGAAAAGGTGATTTTGCCAGAGGTGACAGAAAACGCCATGGCAAGTCCTTTTGGTTTCCTGCTGACCTGTCGGGAAGGGATTTTCAGAGAAAAAATCGTTTCCCAGCTGGAGGAAAAGGGTATCCAGACTCGTCCTCTCTTTGCAGGAAATCTTCTGCGGCATCCATGCTTTGATACTTTGGAGGAAGACGTGGACTATCGCGTGATTGGGGAGTTGCCTGTGACAGACCGGATTTTGCGGGATACTTTCTGGGTAGGGGTCTATCCGGGATTGACGGCGGAACAGCTGGCTTACGAGGGGGAGGTGCTCTATGACGCCATACGGAAAGCCTGAAAGGGCTGTGGTGACGGGCGGATGCGGATTTCTGGGGCAGGCGCTGGCGCGGACACTGCTGGAAAAAGAAATTGCCGTCACAGTCATAGATTTGCCGGACAAAGAGAAATCTTTGCCAAAACGAAAGGGGCTGGACTTTCAGCCTAACGTATGGCAGGGGGATACGGAACGGAGGTATGATGTTTTCTATCATCTGGCATGGGCAGGCAGTGCGGGAGATGGGCGGAAAGATGGTTTTTTGCAGGCAGAAAACATCCGACAGACATTAGAAGCTTTGGCTTTGGCGAAAAAACTGGGGTGTCATACCTTTATTTTTGCAGGGAGCATCATGGAGGCGGAAGTAGAAGAAGCAAAAAAGGCTGGTCTGCCGTCAAAGGGTACGGACTGTTATGCCCTTGCCAAAACCGCCGCTGGAAACCTTAGCCGTGCATTGGCAAAGGAATGGGGCATCCGCCATGTGACGGGGCGCATCACCAATACTTTTGGCGTAGGGGAGAAATCAGACCGGCTTATTTGCAGGCTCATGGACGCATGGGAGAAAGGGGAAGTGCCGCCTTTGACAGCAGGGGAGCAGATGTATGATTTTCTCTATGTGACCGATGCCGCAAGGGCATTTGCCGCCATGGGGGAAAAGGGGATAGACGGCAAAACCTACATCATCGGCAGTGGAAAGCCCTGTCCCCTGCGGAACTGGCTGGAAGAAGCTATGGCAGTGACAGGTGGGCAAGGAGATTTCGGAAAAATTCTCTTTTCCGGCGTTTCTCTGACAGAATCGGACTTTGATACCAGTGAACTGGAACAGGATACGGGATTTTGCTGTCGGGTGCCTTTTGCCGAGGGCATCGGCAGACTTTGGCACTGGCGAAAGGAGGGGCGGCTGTGAGCGGACTGGAATTTACGCCTTTGAAACTGGAAGGATTGCAGAAGGTAACGCCTTTTTACGCCACAGACCTGCGGGGATATTTTCTGAAACTCTATGAAAAAAACGCCTTTCGGGGAGCGGGCATAGACGGAGAGATTTGGGAGAGTTTTGTGACTTTTTCCCGGCGTCATGTGCTGCGGGGGCTGCACATCCAAAGACCGAAGCCACAGGCAAAACTGGTGACGGTGCTTTACGGGGAGATTTTCGATGTGGGGGTGGATTTGCGCCAAGGCTCGCCTACCTATGGGCAGTGGGAGGGTCTTGTGCTGAGCCACGAAAACAGACAGGGTTTGTACCTGCCGGAAGGATTTGCCCATGGATTTCTGGTGCGGTCGGACTTTGCTCTGGTGAGCTATCTGTGCAGTGGGGCATATGACCCGAAAGGGGATGGGGGCATTCGCTGGGATGATGTGGATGTGGGCGTGAATTGGGGACTGCCTGTGGGGATGCGTCCTATTGTGTCCCAAAGGGACGAGAATCTACCCACGTTAGCGGACTATGAAAGGCAGGGGAGCACATGGAAGGAATGACATTTCGCTGGCAAACGGACTGGTTTCGGATGTGTATGCCTCTTTTTTCCTGTCTGCTGGAAGAAGCGGGCGGAATAGCGGCAGGGGAAGAGGGGGATTTTGGAAAAATGGGAGATTGGCTGGGAGAGATTGAAAAAATCTGCGACCCAGTGGAAAGATTGAAAAACTGCCATTATGCAGGACAGATGGAAAATGTCCGTGCCGCCCTGCTGGATTTGACGCAAACAGACCAGAAGGCAGAACTGGCATCCTATACCCTTCTGCCTTTTCTTTGGGAACTAAGGGAGGAAATCTATTTCTGGGGCTGTGTGGCGGAGGATGCCCAAAAACGGAAAGCCTACTGGCAGGAGGAATTTGTTTCTCATCACAGACGGGTCAATCTGCAAAGGATAGAACCGAAAAAAGTTACCATTTTCATTCCGGCATGCAATCATCTGAATTATACAAAACAGTGTGTGGAAAGCGTCCTGCGCCATACGGATTTGAAGGATTGTGAATTGCTTTTGTTAGATCATGGCTCTAGGGATGAAACGGCGGCGTATTTTCGCACCATCCCCGATGCCAAGGTCATTCGGTTTCGGGAAAATGTGGGCATGCTCATGTTTTCCGTGGCCTTTCGTGCCTGCTGCGGGCGGTATTTGGCTTTTGTCAGCAATGACACCATTGTGACGGAGGGGTGGCTTTCTCATTTGCTGGATTGTCTGGAAAGAGAAGAAAATGCTCTCAGCGCAACGCCCGTAACGCCTTTTACATCGAATTGTCAGGGGATTGCTCCTTGTCCTTTGGAGAGATTGGAGGAATTTGCAAAGGAATTTTATGAGAAAGGAAACTGGCGGCATCGGGCAAGGATCATGCCTGTAATCGGGGTTTATGATGTGGAAAAACTGGATACCATGGGTTTTGGTGACCGCTGGTTCCAGACCATGGAATTCTGGGATGATGATGTTTCTCTTCGGGCAAGGCGAAAGGGCTTCCGCCAGTTTCTTTGCACTGATGTGTACTGCCATCATTTTGGCAGTGTTACCGGCGGCGTGGCATGGGGACGTACATTGGCGGCTGGACGGGAGTTATTTTTGCAAAAACATGGTGTAGATGCATGGGGACAGGGATTTTGCCGCAGTGAAGATATGATGGCGTTATTGCCGGAGATGGATTTGCCGGAAACATCAATTTCTTTTCTTGCTGTGGACTGCGGTTTTGGGGACAGTATTTTTGAGGTGCAGAACTACCTGAAAGAACAAGGAAAACAGGCACAGACCTATGCTTTGTCAGAAGTGGAAGGCTACAGAGGGGATGTGTTTCCCTTTGTGCAGGGATGGCATACGGCAGTGGAAGGCACGGCGGCGGCTTTGACAAATGCCTTTGCGGAGCGGCGGTTTTCCCTGATTCTGACGGAACGCGGATTGTCAGGGGAGAGCATGGCGGAGCGTTTGTTGCCGGGCGGATATGTACTGGCTATGGACAGCGATTTTTCTCCTGCGCTTTCACTGCGAGAAAAAAAGAATCACTGGAGTTTATGGCAGAAACCCATATAAAAAACAGGGGGAGAAACATTCCCCCTGTTTGGATATTGATTTATTTGCAGGAAAAATTGCTTTCGATGGCGTGGGCAATGACCTGCATTTTGAACCGCCGTTTTTTGCACAGACGGCAGCTGCGGCAGGCGGTGTGACCGGTGTCTGCTGTATGCCGAACACAAAACCCGTTACCGATTGCCCGGAGGTGCTCTCTTATATTCTGGAGCGTGCAAAACAGGCGGAAGCAAGGGTTTACCCCATCGCTTCCATCACCACCGGAATGAAGGGTGAACAGCTCAACGACATTGCAGCGTTGCACGCAGC
>NZ_CAJMDQ010000096.1 GCF_905212195.1 uncultured Anaerotignum sp.
TCATCCAGAAAAAGATAGGACGTCAATTCGAAAGTATATTATACAGAAAAAATAAAATGTATGATTTTTTGTGCATATTTGTTTTTGCGATTTGAAATTAGAATTTTGACAGTTTGCAAAAAAATACATAAATATTGAATTTTTTTATGTGTACAGATTGTTGAATTTATGGTGTAAAAAATAGAATTCCAATATAATTTCGGAATGTTATCTAAAACTAACTTGAATCTTCATGATGTAAACATAGTAAATACATGTAAATTATGGAATTTATATAATTTGTATTGCATAAAATTTTTTGCATGATATAATAGTCGAAAACTATGTATTAAAATTTTTTTAAGAGGTGATAGGAAAATGAATAAAAAAGTTGGAAAAATGACAATATCTATGGCTTTGGCTGCGGCATTGGCGTTTGCGCCTGCACAGGCATTTGCTGCGCCCGCAACTGATATTTCAGGTCATTGGGCAGAGAAAGTCATTACACAGTGGCAGGAAAAAGGATTGATTTCCGGCTATGAAGATGGAACATTCAAACCTGACAACAGTGTTACACGTGCAGAGTTTGTTATTATGTTAAATAAAGCCCTTGGTTTCACACAGAAGGGCAACGTGGCATTCAGCGATGTTTCTGCAAATGCATGGTATTATGATGCGGTTGCAGTTGCAGTGGAAGCTGGTTATTGTGCTGGCTATGAAGATGGAACATTCAAACCCAATGCAACCATCACCAGAGCAGAAGCAGCAGTCATGATTGCAAAAGCGAAAGAATTGTCTGCAAATACAGAAGCGGCAGATAAATTTGCCGATGCTTCCCGTATTCCCGCATGGGCGAAGGGCTCCATTGGTGCGGTTAGTGCAGCAGGGCTTATGACTGGTCGTACAGATGGTACATTTGATGCAGCAAATACCATCACCAGAGCAGAAGCAGTATCTTCTTTGAACAGAGCAATGGAAACAGAAGAAAATGAAGAAACAAAAGACGTTGTTGTAACAGAAGATGATACAGTCATTGAAGGACAGACCATTGAAGGGAACCTGATCATCGATAAAGCAGTTGGTGATGGCGAAGTATATGTAAATAATACGACTGTTAAAGGCGATGTAATCGTAAGAGGCGGCGGAGATGACTCCATTTATTTCCATAATGTGACTGTTAAAGGAAAGGTCTCTGCAGAAAAAGAAAATGTCAGATTGCAGCTGAAAGGTGATACAGATATTTCTGTCATTGAAGTAAAAGAAGCTTGCAACATTGAAGCAAAAGATTTTACAGGCACTGTAGATACCATTTCTATTGTAAATGAAATTGACACAAGCAATAAAGTGACCATTGGAGTGCCTGCAAATAGAGTAGAAATCAATGAAAAAGCAAGTGTTGTTGTGAAAGAAGATGTGAAGAAACTGGTTGTTTCTGAAGACGCAGCATCTTCAAAAGTAGAAGTAGCAAAAGATGCAACTGTAAAGACTGTGGTGGCAGATGCAAAGGTTTCCATTACTGGTTCCGGTCAGATTGAAAAACTGGAAGCAAATGCTGATGGCATTACCATTTCCAGCAGCACAGATGTAAAAGACACAGAAGTGGCTAATGGTGTAGACAAGCCCAGCACAAGCACAGGTTCCAGCGGCGGTGGCGGCGGAAGCTCCAGCGGTGGCAGCAGTGTATCTGTTGCAGATAAACTCCTTACAGCAACCAGTTCCGCAATCAACTACAAATACGAAGACTATACATATACAAGCCAGCTGACACATACCAAAGATGGCAAAAATGCTATTGTTATGGGTGAATACGCAGTTGAAGATATTATGTCTGGTGCTGCTATGAACGATATGGCGCGTTATCTGGGTGCATTGTATCGTTTCGACAATGGTACAACCGTAAAATCCATTACTTATGGAGATACAGAATATACATGGAGCAGCAATCTTGACCCTACATTGAAAGGCTCTAACTGGGCAAAAGACCCCAATGGTACGGAAGCAGACGGAAACACATTGGTGTCTGTTATTGTAGATGATTTCCAGGCTGGTAAAATTCAGGATGCAATCCAGCTGACACTGAAAGGTTCCAATGGTTCTACCATTACATTGCGTTATGGTTTTACTGTAAAAGAGGATGAAACAGCAAAAGAGCTGATGGAAGCAACAAAATCTGCTATTGCTTATCAGTACGATGACTATGAATACACAAGTCAGCTGACACACTCTGTCAATGGCAAAAACGCTGTGGTGTCCGGCAGATATGATACCATGGAAACCGTTCTGTCTGGTGCGTCTATGAATGATATGGCGCGTTATCTGGGTGCATTGTATCGTTTTGATAATGGCGCAACCGTAAAATCCATTACATATAATCAGGAAACATACACATGGAGCGACAACCTTAGCCCCGCGCTGAAAGGCTCTAACTGGGTAAAAAATCCAGAAGCACCTGAAGCAGAAGGAAATACATTGGTATCTGTCATTGTGGATGAATTCTTGGCTGGAAAAATCCAGGATGCAATCACATTTACACTGGAAGGAACAGATGGTTCCACACTTACATTGCAGTATGGATTTATCGTTGGTGAAGTAACAGCGAACAGCAGTGATACACTGAAAGCGGCATTGGCAAATCCCAGTGTTGAAACTGTGAAAGTAAGTGGCAACATCACTTTGGATGAAGCAGTAAATGTAGATCGTCAGGTAACAATGGAAGTAAACGAAGGCGCACAGCTGAACCTGAATGATAGTTTTACTGTTGGTGAAAAAGCAACGCTTATCAACAAAGGTACCATTACAAATAATGGCACTATGACAACCAATGGTTCTTTTGACACATATGAAGGCAAATTGGCAGGAACAGGCCATGTAATTGTTGCAGATGGCGCTGTGCTGAAAATCAATGCCAACTACAATAATGGTTCAGACAGCATGCTTCCTACTGTAACGAAAATCGAAGTGCAGTCCGGCGGTGAATTGCAGTCTATGACAACAGATGGTGGCGAAAAAGCAACAACATTTGTTGGAACATCTAGTGATGCACGTATTCAGACAAATGGTGCCACAGTCACATTCGGCTTTGCAGACAGCTATTCCGGTACACATCCTACAATGGAAATTGAAGGGGACGTTACCATTCCTGCCGGTCAGACATGGTATACCATGTTTGACTCCGCAACAGAAGCCATTGGTATTGAAATGATTTTGAACGGCAATATGACAGTAGATGGCACATTGAAAGTTGTTTCTGCAAACAGCACAGGCAGTGAACTGCTGTTAAAAGAAAATGCAGTTCTGACTGTAAATGGAACCATTACAACAGCGGCAAAAGGTAAAGTAACAGGTACAGATGCAACTTCTGTTGTTACTATCGCAGAAGGTGCAGTAGGTACAGATACCTTTGCAGCAGGCAGCGCATATAACTGGAATGGTGCTTCTTGGGAAAAAGCAGTTGTAGAAAACGAAATTTTGGCAGAAGCGGAAGTTATGACAGAAGAATCTGTATCAGAGGAATCCATGACAGAAGAGTTCGTGACAGAGGAATCTTTTGCAGAAAAGGAATCTGATGTGACAGAAGCAACTGTTGTAGAAGCTGAACAGGTGAATTCTGAAGAAATTACAGCAGTTACTCTGACAGAAGAAGCATAATGGAAACCAGTCATAAGACACAATTATCTGTTTCCTGAAAAGAAATAGATAGCGAGAGATTTTCATAGCAAGAAAATATAAAAACAGGCAGATATGGCGTATCCATGTCTGCCTGTTTGATTTTATGTTTTGATTAAAGATATGTGGAAATGATTTCCTCGGCAATTTCTCCGCGGGAAACACAGCGATCCATTGCCTGTTTTTCAATATAGCGATGGGCATCTGCTTCTGACATTTTCAATTCGTCAATGAGTACCCATTTGGCGCGGTTTACCAGACGGATTTCTTTCATTTTTTCTTCCATGGAAAGAGATTTCTTTTCCAATTTTCTCAGACGTTCCCGGATACCAGCCATGAAATTTAAGGTATGCGCAACCATCTGTTTGGAAGCAGGTTTCGGCAATGTTAAAATGCCATATTCTGTCACTTTATCGCAAACTTCTTCATAGACTTCATTCCGTACCAGTAAAAGAATGACGGTGCCTTTGTTTCCGGAAATTTCAATGGCAAATCTTGTGCCGAAATCATCAGGCAGGGGAGTATTGATGAACACAAAGTCAAAACTGCGTTCCAGCAAAACTCGTTTTGCCAGACTGACACTGGAAACTATTTGTACGGGAGCATATTTGGACTCAGGGAGCAGAGATTGCAGAGATGCATTGAAATTTTCTTTTGCGGATATGACCAATACGCTGTAAATACGTTCTTTTAAACTCAAAATGCTCCCCTCCTTTCAAAAGTCCTTACCTTACCGCTGGTTATAATATGTCTGCACGATGGTTTTTGGCAGATACTGTGATACAAAGGAACTGTTGGCTACCAATGTTGCCGCTTCCCGTAATGTTAGTGGCAATCGCTGCAAACCAGCCAAAATGTCCGCACTAGCCGTAAACAGGTTCAAGTCCGTAGGCGCAGGCAGAGGCAGTTTTTGCTGGATGCCATCCAGTCCGGCATAAATCAAAAGAGCAAATGCCAGATATGGATTGGTTGTAGGGTCTGGAGAACGTAGTTCAGCACGACGATATGCGTCTACGGCAGCAGGAACACGAATGAGCTGAGAACGGTTCTGGTTTGACCAGGAAATGTATTCAGGTGCTTTGGGTCCGCCGAAACGCTCATAGGAAGCAACAGTTGGATTCAGAAAAACAGTCAATTCTGAAATATGTGCCAGAATGCCAGCAATCATATGGGAAAGGGGATCTTCACAGTTTCCGCCTTTAACAGAAATATTGATATGAAATCCATTCCCGGGCTGGTGACGCAAGGGTTTTGGACTGAAATCTGCATAAAGCCCATTCCGTTCAGCAACTGTTTTTACAACAGCCTGAAAGGTCAGG
The DNA here is from genome assembly GCF_905212195.1 of uncultured Anaerotignum sp. Classification (GTDB taxonomy): domain Bacteria; phylum Bacillota; class Clostridia; order Lachnospirales; family Anaerotignaceae; genus Anaerotignum. The sequence goes on from NZ_CAJMDQ010000096.1 coordinate 4,965, forward strand.
GTATTATCAGCGGCAGTGAGAGGATCGGAGTAACGGAAGTCAATTTCATTTTGTCCGGGACCTTCTTCGTGGTGGGAACTTTCTGGATAAATGCCCATCTGCTCCAGAAGCAGGCAGATTTCCCGCCGTACATTTTCGCATTTGTCTTCTGGCGCAATATCCATATATCCTGCGTTGTCATATGGCGTTTTTGTAGGCTGTCCTTCTGCGTCCAACTGGAAAAGATAGAATTCCATTTCAGGACCGAAAGCAAAGGAAATGCCAGCAGATTCTGCATCAGAAACGGCTTTTTTCAGCAGGCTTCTGGTATCACAGATAAAAGGGCGTCCGTCCGGATGGGAAATGCTGCAGAACATGCGCACAACTCTGCCGTGTTCTGGCCGCCAGGGAAGTACCATCAGGGTATCAGGTTCCGGATGGAGCAGCAGATCAGATTCGGCTTCATCGCCGAAGCCTGCAATGGCAGAACCGTCAATGGCAATGCCATAGGAAAAAGCCCGAGGCAGTTCATCCGGCATGATGGAGATATTTTTCTGTTTGCCAAAAACGTTGCAAAATGCCAAACGGATGAATTTGACATCTTCTTCCTGGACATACTGTAATACTTCCTGTTTGGAATATTTCATGAATTCCACCTGCTTTCCTCTCATTTTCAACATTTTTTTCGAACTTTGAAACATTTATAATAAAGTAATATAACACAGTTCCTGCAGATTTTCCATAAAAAATTGTATAAAGAAAAATATGTGCGTATAACATGGTCAAATTTGAATTTTTGTAATTTTATGGAAAACATAATAATTTTTTGAAAAAATTTCTAAAAGACCCATTGACAAAAATGAATTATGGGTGTATAAAATATGAGTCAAAGGCAAAGGCGTCTTTGAGGTCATACCCTCAGAGTCCCCTTTGCCTTTTTTATTTTACAAAAGAGGGGGTTTTTCTATGAAACACGTATCGGATTATTTTGGTTCCCTGGTCTTTGACGACAGGGTAATGAAAGCACGATTATCAAGTGAAGTATATCAGTCCCTGAAAAAAACAATTGATGAGGGAGCAAAGTTGGATCTTTCCGTTGCCAATGCTGTGGCAACAGCCATGAAGGATTGGGCCATTGCCAATGGTGCAACCCATTACACCCATTGGTTCCAGCCACTGACTGGCATTACAGCGGAAAAACATGACAGCTTCATTACACCAGCACCTGATGGCAGAGTGATTATGGAATTTTCTGGTTCTGAACTGATCAAAGGTGAACCGGACGCATCATCTTTTCCTTCAGGAGGCCTGCGTGCTACATTTGAAGCAAGAGGATATACCGCATGGGATCCTACATCTTATGCCTTCATCAAAGGAAAAACCCTGTGCATTCCCACTGCCTTCTGTTCTTATGCAGGGGAAGCACTGGATAAGAAAACACCACTGCTCAGATCTATGGAAGCATTGAACCGCCAGGCACTGCGTATCCTGCGTCTGTTTGGCAATGACCATGTAAAGTGTGTCCGTACTTCTGTAGGACCGGAGCAGGAATATTTCCTGGTAGACAGAGAAATGTATGAAAAACGTCGTGACCTGATTTTTACTGGACGGACTTTGTTTGGTGCAAAACCGCCGAAAGGTCAGGAATTGGACGATCACTACTTTGGTGCCATCAAACCTACAGTAGCCGCCTTCAT
>NZ_CAJMDQ010000097.1 GCF_905212195.1 uncultured Anaerotignum sp.
TTCCATGCCTTCCGCTGCCTGTTCTGCCGCCTGATACCAGAAAAATGCCTGTTCCCGATTGCCGGTGCGCATCTGCAAATCTCCCAGAGAAATGGCATTGCGCACGGCTTCTTTATCTAAAGACTGCGCCTGTTCTCCTCGCTGCGCCAGCATTTCCGTAAAAAGGTCTTTGGCTTTCTGGAGCCGCCGTCTTTCTTCCATTTTTGCCTGACGTTCTGCTCCGGCATAAGGCAGTTTTCCTTTGTTTGCCAGCAAATCATACTGCTGGTGGCGTTTGGCAAATTTATCTGTCAATCCGCCGCCGGCACGGCTAAGTTTTTCCACAGCCTCTTTCCGGTAAGCCTCCGCCTTTTTCTCATTACCCATAGCAAGATAACAAACGGCAATAGCCAGCAATGTTTCCGCCGCCCGCTGTTTTTCCTCCGCTGTTTCCTCATAGTTTGCGTCATTGAGCGCCAGATAATGCTGCACTGCCACGGCATAATCGCCCTTGCGCACACAAACTTCTGCCAGATATTCCAGTGTTTTCAAATATCTTGGATTGTCCTCATCCAACATTTCTTTCTGGATGGCAGCGCTTTCTGTCAAAATCTGAATGGCTTCATCATACTGTTTTTCTCTTGCCAGAATCTCACCCAGTTTTGCCAGACCGATGGCATATTCCGGATGGTTTTTGCTGAAATGCTTTTCCAACAGTTCAATGGCTTCCCGGCAAAGAGCCGCTGCCGCCTGCCCTTCTCCCGCTTTCTGCTTCACATCTGCCAAAAGCTGCAAGCCGCCCACCAAATCACGGTCTGTACCTGTTTCCGCTTCTCTGCGGATGTACAGGGCTTCTTGCAAGTATTCCGCCGCCGCTTCATAAGCGCCTTTGGCTGTAAAAAGACCTGCAATCTGCTCCAATGTGTCCGCATACAAAGGGTCCATTCTGCCTACAGTATCCCGACGAATGAGCAGGGCTTTTTCGTATGCGGCAAGAGCATCTGTATCCCGTCCCATTTTTTCGTAAAGTCTGCCTCGGCTCATATAACATACAGCCACCTGCGGGTGGGATTGCCCTAAAGTCGCTTCTTTCCGCCGCAAAGCCTCCGCATTGGCTTCCAGCGCCTTTTCCATTTCATTCATACCACTGTAATCTGCACTCATATTATTGAGGGTATCTGCATAAAACAAGTGGTCGCTTCCCAGCACTTCCTGTACCAGCCGCAGCACTTCCTCATGGCACTGCAAGGACTTCGCGAACATTCCAGCCTTACAGCACAATATACCCAGACTATTCAGGCTGTTGATATAATCCAGATGGCTGTCCTGCATCATCTTCCGGCGCATCTGCACCGCTTTTTCGCAGTATTCCACAGCCAATTCATTCCAGCCTGCTTTCTCGCAGACCTCCGCCAAAGATAATGTCCAAATCATATAACAGAAGCTTTCTTCCACCCCTGCTTTTTCCATAAAGTCCAGCGCCTTTTCGTAAAAAGAAATGGAACGTCTGTAATTGCCGCCGCCATCATAAGCCGCACCCAAAGAGGCGAAAATGTCTGCCATATCTTCTTTGGAAAAATCTGCGGAACGTCTTGCCCGCTCCAAAGCCTGCTGGTGGTACTCCACGGCTTTGTCGTACTGCTGGAGGTCTTCTTCCGTATTGCCCAGATGGAACAGGCTGTAAATGGTATCGGGATGGTCTTTTCCAAGTTTGGCTTCCCGAATCTTCAGCACCTCACCATGGAATCTGCGGGCTTTTTCCCCTTCTCCCATGTTATTGTAAGCAATGGCAAGGTTATTCACCGTATCCGCATAGGACAGGCTTTCACCGGAACAATCCCGTTTCAGTATTGCCGCTTTTTTGTAATATTCCACCGCCTTGGCATACATGCCCATGGTGTCGAATATCACCCCTAGATTATGCATATCCGATGCGTATTCCATGGTATTGGCGTCGTCATTTTCCAGATATTTCTGCAAAATATTCTTTCCCAATATCAATGCTTTTTTATATTCACCGGCTCCATAGGCCGCCTGCAGTTCCCGCCGCAGTTTACGGACTTCCGCAAAATAAAATCCCATTTTCATACCTCCCCTGCTTCCACAAGCGCCATGGCTTCCCGAATGGTATCCCATCGGTAGCCTTTCCGCTGCAAAAAGCCGTAAAGCCGTTGTTTTTCTTTCTCATCCAATTCCAGATTGCCCCGTGTTTTTTTCAGTATCCAACGGGCAGCGTCTTCCACCTCGTTGAAATCTGTTTCTGCCAGCACTTCTTCGGCGATTTTCTCTGAAATGCCTTTCTGCCGCAGTTCCATTTTCAGGGCATAGGCTCCCTTTGGTTTCAGCCGCAGACGTTCTTTCACAAAGCTTTTGGCATAGGCCTTGTCGTCGCAGTATCCATAACGACAAAGAAAGTCCATGACCTTCTCGATGACCTGTGGCGCAAATTCCTTTTCTGTCAGCTTCCGCCGCAGTTCCGCCTCCGTCCGCATCTTATAGCCCAGATAATGGAGGGCTGTATCCTGTGCCTGTATATAAATCAAGTTATCCTGAATGGTATCATAAGTTTCCTGTGGGATAGGCTCCCCTTCCCGCAGTTTAAAATACAGCACATCCTGTGCAATGAGGGAAAAGGCAAATTCCCCATCAATAAAAATATTTCGTTTCGCAGGGTCTTTTTTCTGCGGAATGATGGCCGTCACCAGCATGGCATTCTCTCCTTGCTCTGATTTCATATCTTATTAGTATACTACAAATGACAGGAAAATGCCAAGGTGTTCCGCCCATAAAAAAAAGCCCTCTGTTTTCACAGAGGGGCTTTGATGTGTTCTTATACAAAAAGATATTTCAATATAAATGCGATTGCCAGTACATACATGAGCCAATGTACTTTCTTTTCTCTTACTTTGCCGGAAACAAGCTGAATCAGTACATAAGAGATGACGCCCAGGGCGATACCTTCGGAAATGGAATACATGAAAGGCATCACGATCATGGCAACAAAAGCAGGAATGGCTTCGCTCATATCGTCGAAGTCAATGCGGAATACTGTTGTGATCATCATAAACCCAACGACTACCAGCGCAGGTGCTGTAGCAAAAGAAGGAATCGCCAGGAAGATGGGAGAAAGGAACAGTGCTACCGCAAACAGCAGACCAGTTACCACAGAAGTCAGACCGGTTCTGCCCCCTGCCATAACGCCGGAGGAGCTTTCTACATAAGTGCTGACTGTGGATGTACCCAGAACTGCACCCAAGCTTGTACCAACCGCGTCGGCCATCAGTGCGCCGCGGATACGAGGCAGTCTGCCCTTTTCATCCAGCATGTCCGCTTTGGAAGCCACACCGATGAGGGTTCCCATGGTGTCAAACAGGTCGACAAACAGGAATGACAGCATAACCGTAATGAAGTTTAAGCCCAGCAAGCCGGAGAAGTCCATCTGCATCAATGTAGGTTTCAGAGAAGGAATGCCAAAACCACTGGAGAAATCAGGCAGTACAGAATACATTCCCAGTTCTGGATTTGGCTGATAAATACCAGCTACCTGCAGCAGGATACCCAGCAGCCATGTGCACAGGATACCCAGCAAAATGCCGCCAGGCACTTTTTTAATCATAAAAGCAACAGTCAGGATAATCCCAACGAATGCCAGCAGTGCGCCAATGCCTTCAGACCAGAATCTGCCGTCAGCCAGGGCTGCTTTGAAGGGGTAAATGGCTACCAGTGTGGAACCGTCTACCACCAGTTTGGAGTTCTGGAAGCCGATGAAAGCGATAAACAACCCAATACCGCAGGTGATACCAGCTTTCAGGGACATGGGGATACAGTTAAAGATGGCTTCCCGCACATTGGTCAGGGAAAGCACGATGAAGATAATCCCTTCCACAAATACCGCTGCCAGTGCTACATGCCAGGTGAAGCCCATCTGCCCTACAACCGTATAGGCAAAAAATGCGTTCAGACCCATACCAGGTGCCAGTGCAAAAGGATAATTGGAAAAGGCAGCCATCATCAATGTTGCCAGACAGGATGCCAGTGCTGTTGCAGTGAATACTGCGCCGCTGTCCATACCTGCCGATGACAGTACAGACGGGTTTACCGCAAGGATATATGCCATTGTCATAAATGTGGTGATCCCTGCCAATACTTCCGTTTTTACATTGGTATGGTTCTTTGAAAGATGAAACGTTCTCTCCAACAGACCATTCATTGGTAAAATCCTCCTTTTTCTTCTTTACTTTAGTAGTTTATTTGCATTATCAGCGTATTAAATTTTTCTAGTCCTGTCAATGATTTTCTTAATGAAATCTTAACGTTTTGCGAAAAAATACAATTTTTTGTTTCCATCCACACCGGACAAATAGCCTTGACAAAAAAACACCAGCATTCTAAGATGAAAAGAAAAAACACCTTCAGGAGGTCATTATGCAGAAAAAACAAACCAAAATTGCCGGCATCCTTCTGGTGCTGTGCTGTGTTCTGGCAATCATCGTCTTTTTCCAGACCAGACCGGACACCGCTGCCGGCGAAAAACAAATCGCCATTGCTGTTATCCACGGTGACGGCAGTGAAAACACTTTCTCCTATGACACGGACGCGGAATATCTCGGGGAAGTGCTGACGGAAGAAGGTCTTGCGGAAGGCACAGAGGGGCCTTACGGCATGTTCATCACCACCGTTGACGGAGAAACCGCAGACGACAGCAAAGAACAGTGGTGGTGCATCACAAAAGGCGGAGAAATGGTCAATACCGGCGCAGACCAGACTCCCATTCAGGATCAGGACCAGTTTGAACTGACACTGAAAGAAGGCTATTGATTTGGCAAAGCAAAACGCCCGTGAACTGGCAATCCTCGGTCTGTTCACCGCCATACTCTTTCTGGGACAAGTCTTTCTGGCAGTGCTGCCCAATATTGAAGTGGTGAGCCTGCTCATCATCCTCTACACCCTCACATGCGGCAGAAAGGTTTTTCTGGTCATATACGCCTTTGTACTGCTGGAAGGCTTCTGTTACGGCTTTGGGATATGGTGGTTCAGCTATCTTTACATCTGGAGCATACTGGCGCTGCTGACACATATTTTCCGAAAAAACAGCTCTGTCCTTTTCTGGAGCATCCTTTCGGGGTTCTTCGGTCTGGCTTTCGGCGCCCTTTGTGCCCTGCCTTATCTTGCTGCCGGCGGTATCGGCGCTGCCATTGCTTACTGGACGTCAGGTCTGCTCTTTGACGTGACCCACTGCGTCGGCAATTTCGTTGTCTGTCTGGTACTGTTCCGCCCTCTGCGCAGCCTGCTTGCATGGCTGTATACGGGACAACATGCTCTCTGAAAACAGGAAGTTTGGATGCTTCCTGTTTTTTTGCGCAAAAAACATCTGCTGGATGGTTTATGGCATAAAAAAGGCAGTGAGTTTTAGGGGCATCTTCTGAAGAAAACAAAGAAAGCCAAAATCCTTATGACAACAAAAGATTTTGGCTTTCTTATTTGTTATGTTTTCTTCTGAAGACAGCCGCCGCAATTCCCCTTTAAGCACTCAAGGAAAAGGAAATCCATGTTTTCTTCAGGGGAAGCTGTTTTTCTCACTGCCTTTTGCATTTCTTATGAAAACGCCAGATTTTCAATTATTTCACGATATTTTCGCAGAAATTCATGAGCATGGTAGCCGCTTCGGCTCTGGTGGCTTTGCCCTGCGGCATCAGCGTGCCGTCGTCCATGCCGCCCATGATACCTGCGTTCACTGCCCAAGCCATGGCAGGTCTTGCATAGTCAGAAATATTTTCATAATCAGAAAATTCTCTCACTGCCATGCCGCCTTGGGTGGTGTCATAGCCTTTGAACTGGGCATAGCGATACAAAATGGTTGCGAACTGTTCTCTGGTGATGAGATCGCCCACACCGTAAGCGCCATTGTCATAGCCTGCCACAATGCCATTTTCATTTGCCCAAAGAATCGCGTCTGTGTACCACATATCTGTTTTTACGTCTGTAAAAGTATTGGCTTCTGCGCTTTCCGGCTGTCCTTCCACGTTATACAGGACAACAGCCAGCATTTCTCTGGTCAGAGGGGTATTGGGTGCGAAAATATCTTCGCTCATACCGCTCATCAAGCCATTTTCCACCGCATAGGAAACGGCATCATAGAACCAATCGCTTTCCTTCACATCCAAGAAAGAAATGGTTTCGGTTTCTTCTGTTTCTTCTGGTTCTTCAGGAACTTCTTCCGCTATTTTTTCCCATTTGGCGTAAACGGTGGTATCTTGTGTCAGGTAAACCTCGTCGATTTTCTTGTCTAAATC
>NZ_CAJMDQ010000098.1 GCF_905212195.1 uncultured Anaerotignum sp.
GTAGACGTCGGTGCCGTCGATATACACCTTGCCGGCGGTGGGGATGTCCACGCCGCCCAGGATGTGCAGCAGCGTGGATTTACCGGAGCCGGAGGGCCCGATGATGCTCACAACCTGTCCTTCTTCTACAGAAAGGGAGATATCCTTGAGGACTTCGTTGTCCCCGAATTTTTTATTGCAGTGATTGATTTCCAGTAATTTCATGGCTGCCTCCTTAACGATAATAATTCATTTTCTTTTCGATCTTATCCATCACAAAGGCAACGATGCCGTTGAAGATGAAGTAGAACACACCAGCGATGATCAGAGGCATGATGGTGGTCTGTGCCGCAGAGATCTGCTTTGCGATGGTGAACATTTCCGGATAGGAAATAACGAAGGCAAAGGATGTATCTTTGACCAGTGTAATGGTTTCGTTTGTTACAGGGGGCATGATCCGTTTGCACATCTGAGGGAAGACAATGCGCAGGAAAGTCTGGACTTTGTTGTAGCCCAGTACGGTAGCTGCTTCGTACTGTCCCACAGGAATGGATTCGATGCCGGCGCGGTAGATTTCCGCAAAGTAAGCGGCATAGTTGATGGAGAACGCAATGATAACTGCAGTGAAACGATATTCATTGGTGATGGGAATACCGAACAGGTAGTAAGGGCCGTAGTATACGGCGAACAGCTGCAGCATCAGAGGTGTACCACGCAGAATAGCAATGAATACTTTGATGACCCACTGGATGGGTTTGAAGAAGAACAGACCGCCTGCAAACCGTGTGCCCATAGGCAGGTTTTCCGCCTTGCCTTCTGCGGACTGTGCCAGTTTCAGCTTTTCAACCAGTGTTTGGGGCGCAAGGAATTTCAGCGGCGCCCATTTAGACATGCGCCCAAAGGTTACCAACAGCCCCAGAGGCATGGAAAATAACAGTGTCAGGAAAAAGATTTTGCAGGAATCCAGAAGTCCCACAGCCAGTTGTTGTGTGATGTTCATAAGGGTTTGTGCATCCATAAAATTGTTTCGTCCTTTCTTTGTTTTGGCGCTTTGCGCTCACATAAGAAAACGGGAAGCCCATTTCTTTATGTCAGCCTCCCTGTGCGGACAAAGGCTTTCAAAGGAAAGACAGTGTCATAAACAGGGAAGAAGCGTGCGGAACATTGTCCGCACGCCCTTGTATTGTATCATATTTGATTATTCTTTGCCAAGGCAAACCATCTGATCCAGGTTGTAATCTGCGTAATTTGCTGCGATTGCATCAAATGTGCCGTCTGCTACCATTTCGTCCAGTGTAGCCTGAACCTGATCTCTCAGTTCTTCATTGCCCAGTTTGAAGGCGATGGCATACTGTTCTGTGGACAGAGGTTCTTCCAGTTTGCGGAATTTATCGCTGTGGTTGGTCAGCTGATACTGTGCAACACCGATATCAACGGCGATGGCATCAACAGCACCTGTTTCCAGGCTCATGAATGCGCTGTTGTAATCGGGTGTCTGTTCCAGAGAAGCGAAAGTAGCTGCCAGAGCCAGGTTTTCGTCGTTGTCTTCTGTGTTGGTCAGAGCTGTCAGTGCAGAGGAACCAGCCTGTGTGATGACGATTTTGCCAGCCAGATCTTCTTTTGTCTGGATGTCAGAATCCTGACGAACAACAAATACGATGCTGTTGTCTACATAAGGTTCGGAGAAAGTATATTCGCTTTCTCTGCCTGTCATGGTGAAGCCGTTCCACAGACAGTCAACAGTGCCGCTGTTCAGTTCCATATCTTTGGAGCTCCAGTCCAGAGGCTGTTTGATCAGTTCCCAGCCATTGCGGTCACAAACTTCCTGAGCCAGATCCAGGTCAAAGCCAACGTATTCGCCGGCGTCGTTTTTGTAGCCGTAAGGGGGATATTCTGCGTCAAAACCTACGGTAAATGTGGTGCGTTCTGCAGTATCTGCGCCGTCAGTTGTTGCAGTTTCATCTGTGCCGCCGCCGCAGCCAGCCAGTACACCAACGGACATTGCCATAGTCAAAAACAAAGCAAGATATTTTTTCATACTCCAATCTCTCCTTTTTTCTATTGATTTTTTCCCTAAAATGTTTCATCGCTGAATTCTTTATCATTTTATCACGTTATCAGACTAAAGTAAATTGGTAATACTCTTTCATTTTTTTGGAAAAAATCAAGCTATCATTGGTAAAGCTGAATAAAAAGACATTTGTTTTTCACAGAAACGACGAAAACCTCATGACAGAAAAAAGCGCAAATGTGCCGCACCACCGGAAAATAAATTTTGCAGGCTTTGCAAAAAAATGTTTTTCAAAGAAAAATTCTTACGACAAAAAAATAGCTGGAACCCTTTGTATCGTCAGGATTCCAGCTATGTATGTTTTTCAGGCAGCATCAAAAAGCATTGTTTTTGATGTCACTTATTGGAAAAGGAATATCAATCTTCCTGTGCGTCGATGCTGATAACTTCTCCGTCACTATTCAGCTTCAGTTCGATGACGAAATCATCGCCGTCCTCGTTGAAACGATCCCGCAGTTCGTCGTAATCGTCTACATCGCCGCTGATGTCGTCTTCTTCGTCAAAGTCGTCGGCAAGGTAATATTTTTCGCCGTCTACTTTGATCCATGTGGAGGAGATGCCTTCCAGATCGCCTTCTACTTCACGTTTGGAGGAAGCGTAGTCTGCTTCGATTTCTGTTACTTTGCTCTTGGAGCTGTTGAATTTCAGTTTGACGTCAAAGTCTTCGTAGTCTTCGAAGTCACGGATGAGTTTGGACAGGGTGTAGTCGTCGCCTTCCAGTGTAACTTCCACATCTTCATCCAGATCATAAGTAAAGCTGCTGCCGTCTACGCGGATGGTGATTTCATCTTCATTCAGTTTGCGCAGTTCCCCTTCGTCGGCTTCTGTGTTGACTGCTACAATCTTAGAAACCTGTTTGTTTTTGAAGGAAAGCTGTGCTTCATAATCATATTTTTTGTACTGATCTTTCAGTTCGTCAAGGTCGGAAGAGCTGCCGTTGAGGGTAACGTCGATATCGTCTGTGTCCTCCAGCAGGTCATAAGTATAGGTTTCGCCATCATCGGTTTTGATTTCGATTTCGCTGCTGCTAAGCTTTTTGATGATACCTTTGGATTCGCCCATGGATTCTTCGATGGCAACGATGTCGGTAACATCATCATCGCGGTTCAGTGTCAGGGAAACACGGTAAGAGGTTTCTTCGTGATTTTCTTTCAGGAAGTCAATGTCTTTGCTCTTGCCGTCTACTTTGACATCTACGTCAGTGTCCAGATCATAAGTATAGCTGTCGCCCTGAGCTTCGATGGTGATTTTTCTGGATGTTACGTCTGTCAATACGCCGTTGACTTCGTCTTCCGCATAGTTGACAGTGATTTTTGTAACGACATTTTTGCTGTCTGTGGTCAGTGTTACATAGAAATCTGTATCGTCATAGTATTTTTTCAGATCGCTGAAAGAATAATCTGTCAGTTCGTCTTTGACATCTACGTCACTGTCCACATCGTAGTCATAAGATTTGCCGTTGGATTTGATGGTCAGTTCGTCATCATCCAGATCTGTCAGCAGACCGGATTTCGGGTTGTCGTTCTGGGTAACGGCATACAATTTTGTTACTTCGTTGTCAGCGTTGAGATAGATGGTAACGGTGAAGTCGTCGCCGTTGTCCAGTGCGCTGTAAATGCGGGAAGGTGTTGTGGATTTGTCATCCAGATATACCTTCACATCGTCGGTCATGGTATATGTTTTTTCTTTGGAGCCATCTTTGACAGTGATCTTGTTGGAGCTCATATCCACCAGTTCAAAGGTCTGTTTGGAGCCGATGCCGTTGACGGATTTTGTAACAGTGATGGATTTGATGCTGTCGCCGCTATAAGTCAATGTGATGCTGTCACCGCTGCCGATTTCGGAGAAATCGATTTCCTGACCGTCATAATAAGCTTTCGCAGTGCCTTTTTCACCAAAGAGGTTCAGACCAGTGCCTGTGCTTGTTTTTACGCTACAGAACAGGTCACCGTTTTCCAGTACGGAAGTGGTTACGATGGTACCGGTTACAGAGCCGCTGGAGGGTGTTTCCGGTGTTGTGGTGGAGCCGCCGGTGCTGCCGCTGGAGCCGCTGCCTGTCAGCAGTTTATATGTTTTGACAGAAAGAACTGCCATTTCGGAACGGTTGATGTTTACGTCAGGATTGAAGTTGCCGTAATCATCGCCGACCATGATGTTTTTGTCATAAAGCAGATCCAGATAAGGCACAGCGGATTTGGAGATGGAAGCAGCGTCTTTGTAAGTCAGTTTTGCATCCATATCTACTGTGTAAACTTTCCCCAGAGCCTTGCCGAAAATAACGCCGACATCTTCTCTGTTTGCAGGCTGCTGTGTAGAGCCGCTCATGAATTTGGTCAGGTCGCTTGTCACCAGAATGCCTTTGTCCAAAGCGTATGCCACAGCGTTATATGCCCAAGAAGGGATTTTGTACGCATCCATAATGGGTTTCCATTTTGTGATGGTTTCGTTTGTGACATCCTGTTTGTAATATGTTTTCATGATGGAATACATAAGCTGTGTAGCTTCGCAGTAAGTCACGTTGTTGCGGGGTTTGCAGTATTTTTTGCCGTCTTCGGTGTAGCCGCTCATAAGTCCCAGAGAAGCTGCTTCTTCGATGAATGTAGCGGCACCGGGCCAGGGTACATTGTTAATATCTGCAAAAGTGGAACCGAAAGCAACTGCATTTGTACTGCCCAGTACAAGGGCGGCAGTGGTTGCCAATGTAAGGAAACGTTTCATATCTAAAACCTCCCATTCCTTCTAAAAATATGAAATATCCTAAATATTTTATTTTTTCTCACAATTTGTAATTGGCTTGTGTGTATTCAGGCGACATTTGTAGGACACTGTCCTACTATTACTATACCATGAAAGCACAGAAAAACCTTTTCAATTTTTTTAAGTTTTATAAAAACTATGTCAAGATTCCGTAAAGATTTCCTGATTCTGCCTTTTTTCCAGCTGTTTCAGGTATTTCTCTTTTTTTGCCGCAAAATCCGCAGGCTGATGTACTGGCTTTTGCAGCAGGTCAAAGAGGGTGCCTGCCAGCACCTTAGCTGTACGGATGTAGCAGTTTTCTTTGTCAGCAATGGTGAAATTGTCGTTGTGGAACTGTCCTTGGATGCCGGAGAAGCCCATCTGTACCGCAGGCAGCAAAAATCCCAGATCGCCAATGTCACCGGAAGCACCGGAAACCACATTCCGCAGAATCTGATCTTCTTCGCAGAAAAGCAGCATGTTTTCCAGCACCATTTCATTTATTTCTGCGGACTGACGCAGGGGCAGATAACCGGGGGTGGTTTCTGTTTCGCAGCCCAATCCCAGAGCGGCAGCACAGTGATGGATGCACTGTTCCACCTGTTCCTCTGCGGCAAACAAAGTGGTGTTGTCATTGGCACGGATGTAAGTTTCCATGACCGTCCGGTCGGGAATGATGTTGACCGTGCCGCCGCCTTCTGTAATGACAGGATGCAGCTGTAAACCGGCAGAGGCAGGGAAGCGGGCTTTCAGGAAAGCCAGTGCGTTCTGTGTCAGTACTGCGCCGTGCAGGGCGTTTCTGCCCAGATGAGGCGCTGCGCCGGAGTGGGACGCTGTGCCAAGAAAGACGGCTTTTTTCGCCAGAAAGCCTGCCAGTGTGGAATTGATGTCGAACAGATACTCTGTTTCGCCGTTGGCGTGGGCAGAAAGCACACAGTCCACATCGTCAAAATATCCTTCTGCAATCATGTTTTGCTTGCCGGAGCGATAACGAATCTTGCCTTCTGCGATGCATTGGTCGCGGAAAGAAAAATCAATGAATTCTTCCGCCGGTGTGAAGAAAAAGCTGATACGTCCGCTGTTTTTCTTCGGAAGACCGCAGTCAGCCAGTGCACGAATCAGTGTCAGTGCTAACGTAGTCTGGATGCTGTGCCCGCAGGAATGGACTGTGCCGTTTTTGCTTTTGCAGGGCAGTGCGTCCATGTCGCTGACAAAGGCAATATGAGGAGAACCGCTGCCCAATGTAACACGGATGCCTGTCATGGCAATGCCGGATTCATAGGGGATGTTCCATTCATCTAACAAAGATGTGATGGCGGCA
>NZ_CAJMDQ010000099.1 GCF_905212195.1 uncultured Anaerotignum sp.
AACCATGCTGTGGTTCAAGGAAAACGCTTACCAGAAAGAACGTCTGGGCGCAGCTATGGACCGTATCGGCGTGGATAAAATGGAAGAAGCATTGTTCAGTGACGACCTGCTGAACCGTAAAGAAGAAATTCTGGCAGCGCCTGTAAAGGAGAGAGCATAACATGAAATTCACACTTCGCAGAATATTGGCGGCAGCCCTTTCCCTGACATTGTTGGGTGGCACATTGGCAGGCTGCGGCAATGATGATACCACCATGGAATCCGAAGCGGCGGAAACAGCTGTGCAGGGTGTTACATTCACCGACGCACTGGGTACGGAAGTGCAGATTGAAAGCTGGGACACCGTGGTTTCCCTCTATGGCTCCTTTGCGGAAACATGGACACTGGCTGGCGGCAAACTGGCTGGTGTTACAGAAGATGCCATTGAGGAACGGAACATGGAACTGGGGGACGATGTTGCCATGATTGGCAGCGTGAAAAGTCCTTCTCTGGAATCCATTCTGGCGGTAAATCCTGATTTTGTAATCCTATCTGCGGACATTGCCACACAGGTGGATATGCAGCAGGCTTTGACAGAAGCAGGCATCCCCCACGCTTATTTCCGCGTGGATACCTTCGAGGATTATCTGTCTATGCTGGAACTGTTCTGCCAGATGACAGGCCGCAGTGACCTGTACGAACAGAACGGCGCTTTGGTGGAACAGAAAATCACAAAAATCAAAGAACTGACAGCGGCAGAAGAAGGCCCCACAGGTCTTTTGATTCGTGCTTTCTCCACAGGGGCAAAAGCCAAAGGCGCTGATAACCAGACAGGCTATATCATGGAAGATTTAGGCGTGGATAATATCGTGGCTCGCCATGAATCCCTGTTGGAAGATTTGAGCATTGAGGAAATCATTACAGAAGACCCTGATTTTATATTCATCACCACCATGGGTGCGGAAGATGCTGCCCTTGCGGCACTGGAAAGCGGCATCATGTCCAACCCTGCATGGGAAGGCCTCACAGCGGTACAGCAGGACAGATGCTATGTACTGCCCAAAGACCTGTTCCACTATAAACCAAACGCGCGCTGGGCAGAAAGTTATGCGTATATGGCAAAACTGCTCTATCCAGAATTAGCAGAGGATATTGATGCGATCATGGCATAAGGGAGCTTTTCTCCTGATATTATTGCTGTGTTGTCTGGCTGGGGCAGTTTGCCTCAGCCTTTTTACCGGTTCCAGCAGTCTGTCCCTGGGGGAACTGTATCATGCCCTGCAGGCAGGGGATCAAACAGATACCACATACCGCATTTTCCTGTATGTGCGTCTGCCACGAACATTGGCGGCTATTTTCGCAGGGGCAGCCCTTGCTGTCAGCGGCGCCATCATTCAGGCGGTGCTGAATAACTCCCTTGCCAGCCCGAACATCATCGGGGTCAACTCCGGTGCGGGGTTCTGCGCCCTTTTGGCGGCATCTTTGGCACCTACAGCATGGGCGGCAGTGCCTTTGGCGGCTTTTGTGGGGGCTCTTGCCACCAGTTTGTTCATTTACGCTTTGGCGGCAAAAACAGGGGCATCCCGTATCACTTTGGTATTGGCGGGTGTGGCTGTCAGCAGTATTTTGTCCGCAGGCATTGATGTTCTTACCATACTGTTTCCTGATGATGTCATTGGTGCAACAGGCTTCATGGTGGGCAGTTTTGCCGGGGTCACTATGACGGCATTAAAACCGGCGGCGGTGCTTATCGTCATTGGTTTGGTGCTGGCGCTGGTGTTTAGCTATGACCTGAATGTGCTTTCTTTGGGGGAAGAAATCGCCGCCAGCCTTGGCATGCGTGTGGTGTTGGTGCGGTTTTTGTTCATCGTCATTGCGTCCCTATTGGCAGGCTCTGCCGTTAGTTTCGCGGGGCTGCTGGGTTTCATCGGGCTCATTGTGCCCCATATCTGCCGTAGATTTGCCGGCGGCGATAATCGTCTGGTCATTCCCTGCGCGGCACTGTTGGGAGCGGTTTTCGCGCTGGTCTGCGACGCTTTAGGCAAATGGGTATTTGCGCCCTTTGAACTGCCTGTTGGTATCATACTGGCGCTTCTGGGCGGGCCGTTCTTCCTGTTCCTGCTTCTGAAAGGCGGAAGGGGGAAAATCTATGACTGAATCGGTACTGACATTTTCTGGCGTTGCCACAGGTTATGGCAGCAAAAAAATACTGGAGGACATTTCCTTGGACGTGACAAAAGGGGAAATCCTCACACTGGCAGGCCCCAACGGCTGCGGAAAATCCACATTGCTGAAGGCTGCCGCCAGACAATTGCCTTTGATGGTAGGAGAAATCATGCTCTTTGGCAGAAAACTGGATGATTTTTCCCAGAAAGAGATGGCAAAACAGGCAGCGCTTCTGCCCCAAAGCCGCAGTATTCCGGGGATTCCTGTGGAACAGCTGGTGCTGCACGGCAGATTCCCTTATCTGGGATTGTCCAGACGTCCCGGCAGAGAGGATAAAGAAAAAGTGGCGGAAGCCATGGAACTGGCAGGGGTGGCAGATATGCGCCATCGGGATTTGCGTTCCCTTTCCGGCGGTGAGCGGCAGAAAGCCTATCTGGCTATGGTCATTGCTCAAGATACGGATTTGATTTACTTGGACGAGCCCACCACTTATCTGGATATCGGCAAGCAGTTTGAGATATTGGAGCTCATCGGCAGACTGAACCGCGAGGGCAAGACCATCGTCATGGTGCTCCATGACCTTGCCCATGCCCTGACTTATAGCCATCGCATTGCAGTTATGGAAAAAGGGCGGCTTTTGGCGGTGCAGCAGCCGGAGGAACTGTTCCAAAGTGGACTTCTCAACGATGTTTTCGGCGTAGAGGGTCACTGGGCGGCGGAAGAAAAAACATATTACTTTACGCCCCATCATAAATGAGAAAAAAGCACGGAGTCGAAAGGATTTCGTGCTTTTTCTGGATTTGCGGCGGATTTTGCCGTACAATGGAAGCAGATTTACAGAGAACGGAGGAAAAAGTTATGACAGAAGTGGTAGCGGCCCTCATTTGGGATGGTGACCGTTTTTTGATTTGCCAGCGCCCTGCTCATAAGGCGAGGGGACTGCTGTGGGAATTTGTAGGCGGCAAAGTGGAGCCGGGAGAAACAAAGGAAGATGCCCTCATTCGGGAATGTCGGGAGGAACTGGATATTACTCTTTCCGTAGGGAATGTGTTCATGGAAGTGACCCACGAATACCCTGACCTGACGGTACACCTGACACTGTTCCACGCCAGAATTGCCGAAGGCGTTCCCAAGAAACTGGAGCATGTGGACTTACAGTGGATTACGCCGGCGGAAATCGGGAAGTTTGATTTCTGCCCTGCCGATGAGGAGATTTTGGAGCGGCTGAAAAAAGGGGAAAAATAAAAATAGCTGGAACCCTTACGGGATTCCAGCTATTTTCTTTAATAAGAGTGTTTTTTACGAAGTCTGTTTTCCTTCGCGTTGTTGACAATTTCTTAATATAGTGGATACAGAATCTTATTCTTCTGTATGGCTTGCTGCGTATTTCTTCCCTGCGCGAGGTACCAGAATCAGGTACAGCACTGCGATGATTGCACCGATGATGTATGCAACGTTCAGAGGCAGGTTGAAGCCGATAGAAGCGTTCAGCAGGAAGGAAGAAATAATGAAGATGTAGAATGTACCAGGCAGCAGAGAGATCAGGAATGCGTATTTAGGCGCACCTTTCTTTGCACACAGGTAAACTGTGATTGCTGCGAAAGCGAATACTGCGATTGTCTGGTTTGCCCATGCGAAGTATCTCCACAGGATGTTGAAGCCTTCTGCATTCAGTTTCGCAAATACCAGGATTGCGATAACGGGGATGAAGATACCCAGTGTTACCATGATACGATTTCTTTTTTCTTTCTGGTCGATGTGCAGGTAGTCAGCAACCATCAGACGGCAGGAACGCAGTGCAGTATCACCGGAAGTGATAGGCAGTACGATAACGCCCAGGATTGCGATCAGACCACCAACGGGGCCCAGCAGGTCTTTTGCAACTTCACCTACAACGCCTGTTGCGCCGCTCAGAGAGCCTTTGTTATAGATACCCATAGCAGCTGCAGCCCAGATCATAGCGATCAGACCTTCCAGAATCATCATCCAGTAGAATGTGAAACGGCCTTCTTTTTCGGAAGTTACGCTACGACCGATCAGTGTGCACTGTGTGGAGTGGAAACCGGATGTGATACCACATGCAACAGTTACGAAGAATACAGGGAAGAATGCTGTGCCAGCACCTGTATTACCAGCTGCATCCCACAGAGGGTACAGACCAAATACGCCGCTCAGACCGTTGGAGAAGTCGATGTTCATCAGTTCATAACCTTTGAAGAAGATACCGAAGAATACACCAACTGCGGACAGCAGCAGGATAGCACCGAAGATAGGGTAGATTCTACCGATGATTTTGTCGATAGGGAACAGTGTTGCGATCAGGTAGTATGCCAGGATAACACCGTAGATTACCCATGTACCTACGGAAACGCCTTCGATACCAACGATCTGGTTCGCAAACAGGTCACCAGGTGTGTAAGTAAATACAGCACCTACCAGCAGCATCAGGATGCACAGGAAGATGTTGTAAACCTGGAATGTTTTGCCGCCCAGGAATTTACGAACGATACCAGGCATCTGTGCGCCGTCCTGACGCAGAGACATCATACCGCTCAGGTAGTCGTGAACAGCACCACTGATTACACAGCCGATGGGGATAGTGATGAATGCGATGGGCCCGAACAGAATACCCTGGATGGGACCAAAGATAGGGCCAGTACCTGCGATGTTCAGCAGGTTGATCAGGGCGTTTTTGAATTTGCTCATAGGAACGAAGTCCACGCCGTCCTGATGTTTGATGGCAGGTGTCTGTCTGTCATCGGGTCTGAAAATGTTTTCTACAAATTTCCCGTACAGCGCACCGCCGACAAGTAAGATTACAAGTCCGATTATAAATGTTGTCATAATGAATAATACCTCCTCTCCGAACTTGTGAAAAAAATGTTTTTTCTGGGAAATGAAGTTTCATCTCCCCAAAACCACATCCAATTATAATGAGATGCAACTTTATTTACAAGTATAAAATGCAAAAAACATGAAAAAATATATAAAAAACCATAAAAATCACAGGAAGCATTTGTATTAATTTACAGTTATTTCCAATTATTGTTTTTTGTATGAACCATACAAAAGGATGCTCGTTTTTTGGGATATATGGAAGGGATTTCAGACATTTGCATAAAGGAAAAAAGCGTGTTATATTGTGCAATTCTATGAGAAAATAGGTTGTTTACAATAAAATGACAAAAAGTATACAGCAATATAAACAATAGAAATGAAATTTTTGAAAAGTTTATAACGATATCTGTTGGACAAAAAATGACCGAGCCAATTTCGCAAAGGCTCGGTCAAAAAACAGGATGAATTTTGTTGATATTTTATGTATATTTATGCAATTATTCTTCTGTATGAGATTTGCTGAATTTCTTCCCTGCGCGAGGTACCAGAATCAGGTACAGCAGTGCGATGACACCTGCGATGACGTAAGATACGTTCAGAGGCAGACCAAAACCGATGGACTGGCTCAGCAGGAAGGAAGAAATGATGAAGATATAGAATGTACCAGGCAGCAGAGAGATGAGGAACGCGTATTTGGGTGCGCCTTTCTTTGCACACAGGTAAACTGTGATTGCTGCGAAGGCGAATACAGCGATGGTCTGGTTCGCCCATGCGAAGTATCTCCACAGGATGTTGAAGCCTTCTGCATTCAGTTTTGCGAATACCAGAATAGCGATAACGGGGATGAAGATACCCAGTGTTACCATGATACGATTTCTTTTTTCTT
>NZ_CAJMDQ010000100.1 GCF_905212195.1 uncultured Anaerotignum sp.
CAGCAGCGGCTGTAGTAACAATTTTTCTCTGAGGCAGTTTGCCCTGGAGTGTTTCGGAAACGGGTGTCAGAGGGTTGCCTGCACCTGTCACACGCATAGCAGCGTATACATAGGAACGACCGCTCAGAGGGTCACGGATAGCACCACCTACGCAAGTTGCAGCGCCACCGAAAGGTTCAATTTCTGTGGGATGGTTGTGTGTTTCGTTTTTGAACAGCAGCAGCCATTTTTCCACTCTATCTTCTACTTCTACGTCAATTTTGACTGTGCAAGCGTTGATTTCTTCGGATTCGTCCAGTTTATCCAGTTTGCCCTGCTGTTTCAGGAATTTTGCCACGATAGTGCCCATATCCATCAGGTTGATGGGTTTTGTTCTGCCGATGGCTTCTCTTGTTTTCAGATATTCGTCATAAGCGCTCTGCAGCAGTGCATCTTCGAATTTCACGCTGTCGATGGTTGTCAGGAATGTGGTATGACGGCAGTGATCAGACCAATATGTATCAATCATTTTGATTTCTGTGATGGTAGGATCTCTATGTTCACTCTGGAAATAAGCCTGACATACTTTGATGTCGTCCAGATCCATTGCCAGACCCTGATCTGCTACAAACTGTGCCAATGCAGCTTCGTCCATTTCGCAGAAACCGTCCAGTGTTGCAACGGAAGTAGGAATGTCGTATACCATTTCCAGTGTATCTGCTTCTGCCAGAGCAGCTTCTCTGGATTCCACAGGGTTGATGACATATTTCTTGATAGCTTCCACATCAGCGTCGCTCAGATCACCGTACAGCAGGTAAACTTTCGCGCTCTTTACCAGAGGTCTGTCCTGTTTGGAAATGATCTGGATACATTCTGCTGCGGAGTTTGCTCTCTGGTCGAACTGACCGGGCAAAAATTCCACTGCGAATACTTTCGCACCGTCCTGAGGGATTTCTGTCAGCAGATCATCCAGCTGAGGTTCGGAAAATACCGTTGTTTTGCAGTTTTCAAACAATTCTTTGTCAATGTGTTCTACGTCGTAACGATTCAAAAGGCGCAGACCTGTCAGACCTTTGATGCCCAGCAGGTTCACCAGATCGGCTCTCAAGCCGTCTGCTTCTGTCTGCAAACCCTGTTTTTTCTCCACATAAATTCTATAAACCATAGATGTTACACCTCCGCCGCAAGGGCTTTTTTACCAATATCTTTCCGATAATATGCGTTTGCAAAACTTACGGTTTTTACCGTTTCATATGCTTTATCCACAGCTTCTGCCAGTGTGTCAGCCACTTCTGTTACACCCAGTACACGGCCGCCGCCGGTCACCAGTTTGCCGTCTTTGATTTTCGCGCCAGCCACGAAGATTCTGCTGGAATCTGCAGGCAATGTGATTTCATAGCCTGTTTCGTATTTGCCGGGATAGCCTTCGGATGCCATGATAACACAGCAAGCTGCTTTGTTGCTGAATTTTACTTCAGCGTCTGCCAGTGTGCCGTTGGCGATATGCTGCATGATGCTCAGCAGGTCGCTTTCCAGCAAAGGCAGTACTACCTGTGTTTCGGGGTCACCGAAACGGCAGTTGTATTCGATTACTTTGGGGCCATTGGGTGTCAGCATCAGACCAAAGTACAGGCAGCCTTTGAATGTTCTGCCTTCTTTGTTCATAGCTTCCATAGTAGGCAGGAAGATGGTTTTCATGCATTCTTCCGCAACAGCTTCTGTATAGTAAGGGTTGGGCGCTACGGTACCCATACCGCCTGTGTTCAGACCTTTATCGCCATCCAGAGCGCGTTTGTGGTCCATGGAAGAAACCATAGGAATCATGGTTTTGCCGTCTGTGAATGCCAGAACGGAAACTTCGGGACCTGTCAGGAATTCTTCCACAACGATATGGTCGCCGCTGGCACCGAATACTTTATCTTCCATGATGGTTTTTACGCCGGCTTTTGCCTGCTCTCTTGTTTCAGCGATGATAACGCCTTTGCCCAGTGCCAGACCGTCTGCTTTGATAACGGTAGGAATGGGTGCTGTTTCCAGATAAGCCAGCGCGTCTTCGGCGTTGTCAAAGACTTCGTAAGCCGCTGTAGGGATGTTGTATTTCTTCATGAGATTTTTGGAGAACACTTTGCTGCCTTCCAAAATTGCTGCGTTTTTGTTGGGGCCGAAGCAAGGCACGCCAATGGCTTCCAGTGCGTCAACTGCGCCCAGTACCAGAGGATCGTCAGGAGCTACCACTGCGAAATCAATGGCTTTTTCCTTTGCGAATGCCACAATGCCGTCAATGTCCTTTGCGCCGATATCCACACAAACTGCATCCTGCGCAATACCGCCGTTGCCGGGCAGTGCGTACAGTTCTGTCACATCTTTGTTTTCCTTGATCTTCTTCACGATGGTATGTTCTCTGCCACCGCCGCCTACAACCATAACTTTCATAGATTGATTCCTCCCGTTTTCTCTCTTAGTGATGGAACAGTCTCATGCCGGTAAATGCCATAACCATGCCGAATTTGTTGCAGGTTTCGATGACATTGTCGTCACGGATGGAACCGCCGGGTTCCGCAATATAAGTTACGCCGCTCTTCGCCGCACGTTCGATGTTGTCACCGAAGGGGAAGAAAGCGTCACTGCCCAGAGCCACACCTTTGATGGAATCCAGATATGCTCTCTTTTCTTCTTTTGTAAGAGGTTCGGGTTTTTCAGAGAAGAATTTCTGCCATGTACCTTCTGCCAGAACGTCTTCATAGTCGTCAGAGATATAAACGTCGATGGTGTTATCTCTGTCAGGTCTGCCAACGGTAGGCAGGAAAGGCAGGTTCAGCACTTTTTCATGCTGACGCAGATGCCATACGTCCGCTTTGCCGCCAGCCAGTCTTGTGCAGTGGATTCTGGACTGCTGACCTGCGCCAACGCCGATAGCCTGACCGTCTTTTGCAAAGCATACGGAGTTGGACTGTGTATATTTCAGTGTGATCAGAGCGATGATCAGGTCACGTTTTGCCGCGTCAGGCAGTTCTTTGTTTTCTGTCACAATGTTGTTCAGCAGTTCTTCGTCGATTTTGAAATCGTTTCTGCCCTGTTCAAATGTGATGCCGTAAACCTGTTTTCTTTCCTGTTTTTCAGGTACGTAGTTAGGGTCGATCTTTACGATGTTGTAGCTGCCTTTGCGTTTGCTTTTCAGAATTTCCAGTGCTTCGGGTGTGTAACCGGGAGCGATGATACCGTCAGAAACTTCTCTTTTCAGCAGACGAGCAGTTACTTCGTCACAAACATCACTGAGGGCAACCCAGTCACCAAAGGAGCACATTCTGTCTGTGCCTCTTGCTCTTGCGTAAGCCAGAGCGATGGGAGAATCATCCAGACCTTCGATATCATCTACAAAGCAAGCTTTTTTCAGTTCCGCGCTCATAGGTACGCCTACTGCTGCGGAAGTGGGGCTTACATGTTTAAAGGAGGTTGCCGCAGGCATGCCCAGGGCTTCCTTCAGTTCTTTCACCAGCTGCCAGCTGTTGAACGCGTCCAAAAAATTGATATAACCCGGTTTGCCGTTGAGAATTTCAATGGGCAAATCACTGCCGTCCGCCATAAAGATTTTTGCCGGTTTCTGGTTGGGGTTACAACCATATTTCAATTCAAATTCTTTCATACCGCTTCTCTCCTTCTAAATTTTCAAACCTTCAATTCTGCCTGGATTTCGCCGTCATGCCACCGCTGCAAAATGGGCTGGATGGTATAAGCCACCAGTTCTTCCACCTGAGAGGCACATCTGCCGATATAACGCTTGGGGTCCAGTTCCGCATAGATTTCCTCCTCTGTCAGAGGGAATGCGGGATCGTCCACAATGCGCTGAATCAGATCGTTGGCGCCGCCTTCCAGTTTCACTTTTGCCGCTGCCCCATGGGAATGGGTACGCAGACGTTCGTGAAGTTCCTGTCTGTTGCCGCCTTTTTTCACAGACTGCATCAGGATATTTTCTGTTGCCATAAAAGGCAGTTTTTCCATGACACGGCGGTTTACAACCTTATCATAGACCACAATGCCGCCGGTCACGTTGATATAGATATTTAAAATGGCATCTACTGCCAGAAACGCTTCCGCAATGGAAACACGTTTATTTGCTGAGTCATCCAGAGTACGTTCAAACCACTGGGTTCCTGCTGTCAGTGCCGGATTCAGAGAATCTACAATGACATATCTTGCCAGTGCGGAAATACGCTCACTGCGCATGGGATTGCGCTTGTAAGGCATTGCGGAAGAACCGATCTGATTCTTTTCAAAAGGTTCCTCCATTTCCTCAAAGGACTGCAAAATACGCATGTCATTGGAGAATTTATAAGCGCTCTGGGCAAAGCCGGACAGAACAGAGAGGAAATAAGCGTCTACTTTTCTGGAATAAGTCTGACCGGAAACGGGAACCACACCGGGGAATCCCATTTCATCGGCAATCATGGTTTCCATTTTTTTGATTTTTTCCTCATCGCCGTCAAAAAGCTCCATAAAGCTTGCCTGTGTGCCGGTTGTGCCTTTGGAACCCAAAAGCAGCAGCTTGTCCAGACGATGCTCCAGTTCCAGCACATCCTGAGAAAGTTCATACATCCACAGAGCCGCACGTTTGCCGACAGTGGTCAGCTGTGCAGGCTGCAAGTGTGTGTAAGCAAGGCAAGGCATGTCCTTATATTCCATAGCGAAATCAGACAGGTTTTTCAGCACCTGCGCCGCTTTCTTCAGAATGATTTCGGAAGCCTTCCGCAGGATGATGATGTCTGTATTATCCCCTACATAGCAGCTTGTTGCGCCCAGATGGATGATAGGTTCCGCTGCGGGACACTGTTTCCCGAAAGCGTAAACATGGCTCATGACGTCATGGCGAACGATTCGTTCTCTTTCTTCCGCCACTTCGTAATTGACGTCGTCTTTGAACGCCTCCATCTGTGCAATCTGTTCATCTGTAATATCCAAACCCAATGCTTTTTCTGCCTTAGCCAGTGCGATCCAAAGTCTGCGCCATGTGCGGAATTTGAACTGTTCAGAAAATACTTCCTGCATTTCCTTGCTGGCATAACGGGTAGAAAAAGGTGAAATATAAATTTCCTTGTTTTCGTGCATCCTGTACTCCTCTTTTGATTTATTTGTTTTTGTTGATCATTCTGTTTTCTACAGCGCCTGTTTCCAGATCGATGTAGCGAACATAAATGGAGATTTTGTTCTGTTCATTCAGGTTTTCCCAGATTTCATTCAGGAATGTGTCAATGTCATCGGGAATTGCCACACGTTCGGGTTCACCCTGGAATGTAGGCAGAGGGTTGCCGTCGCAAGCGTAAGTATGGATGAAGTGACCCAGACCTGCTGTTGCAGCATAGGAGAAGGTGTAGCGGTTGCATGCGCTGCCTTCTGCGTCTGCGCTTTTCAGGATACTCATTTTGTATGCGAAATCTTTTTCCCCGAATGTAAGCATACCGCTGATTCTAGGGGTAAAGTTCGGTGCGTCAGGTTCAAATTCTCTTGTTTCCAGAGCTTCTTCAAATGTTTTACCGTCTTTGATGAAGTCATAAACGGTGTCTGTCTGGTCGCCGTTTGTCACAATCAATTTGTTTTCCCATTTTTTGATGGGAGAATAAATGATCAGGGAAGGATCTTCCACTTTGGAAGCATCGAAGGGTTCGATGATAACTTCGTCGCCTTTTTCGATGAACACACGGTTACGGCTGTTTTCGCTGCGGCCCATGATGAAGTAAGCCACTGCCGCTTTTT
>NZ_CAJMDQ010000101.1 GCF_905212195.1 uncultured Anaerotignum sp.
GGAATTGTGGCGGGCTATGACAATGGCGCTTATGGTGTGGGCGATCTCATTACCAGAGAACAGTTCGCCGCCATTTTGTATCGTTATGCCCAGTTCAAAGGCTATGATGTTTCCGTTGGAGCGGATACAAATATCCTTTCCTATGCCGATGCCCTTATCATCAGCGAGTATGCATATCCCGCTATGCAGTGGGCTTGCGGTGCAGGTATCATGGGCGGCATGGACGACGGCACACTGATGCCTCAGGGCAAAGCTACCAGAGCCGAAGCGGCAACTATGCTCATGAATTTCTGTGAAAAAATCGTGAAATAATAGCTAATCTGGCATTTACACAAGAAATGCAAAAGGCAGTGAGAATAATCTCACTGCCTTTTTGTGTTAGAAATCGGCAAGAACCTAAAAACAGAGATTTTATTTTTTCTTAAATTTCAGAATGGTTTCTACAATTGAAGAAAGTGAATCTGAAGTCTGTACGTAAAGAACATTTTGGCCATTTATGCCCCATTTTCAGAACTTTCATGGAAAGGCAATACAGAATTGTTTTGCGTGATTTTTGATAACTGATGGATTTCATGTTAAAATAAAATTATACAGAGGCAAAAACGGTATCTTATCATTGTGGCTGATTTTGATGTGATAAAAGCATCTGGCAATCAAAGGTGCGTGTTGTGGTATGTAGAGGAGGGTGGAAATATGTTGAATAGACAAAAAGTAATTCCTTTCTTTTTCCTGACATTCATGGTGTTCCTTTTTTCCTATCATTGCTGTTATGCACAGGAGGAAAACATCTTTCTTTACGAAGATGGATATTCCCTCATTGATTTAGAGAATCAGCCGTTTATGGAGGATCATACGCTGTATATCCCAATGGAGGAAATTGTGGAGCATTTCCATACAGGTGAATTAAAATATGATTTGCCTAATATTGTAATTGACCATCGTACAGCATATGATGGCAATGCCCATATAGTTTTTACATTAAATAGTCCCGTTGTTACCATCAATGGTGCAGTGACAGAAATGGATCAGCCGCTGATTCAAAAAGGGGATTGCGTATATTTGCCCATTCAATACATATCTTGGCTTGATTTGGAAAATGCTTTTCAGATACAGTACGAACAGCATGATGATGGACTGCATGTATATTTGCGAAACACTGCCCTTAGCAAAGAACAGCTCCAGTGGCAAAACAAGACGTTTGGCTTAGAGGAGTTAAGCAAGAGCGAAACAAATATTGTTGATTTTTCCAGCGGAAATCATCCAATGAATTTTACATGGCAGTATGCTTTCCAAACGGAAGAAGAAAACGATTTTGCAGATTACAACGGAAAACGATACATTACAAGCTATATAACATCAAATAACCGATGCAAGTTTTATAGAGATGCCGATATATATGCCGTATCCATTCCTTTTCAGGAAGATTATGAAATTACATTGATTTGCAGTGATACCATAAATGATGAGATGGTAAATCATATTTATAAGTATCGCGATGCAAAAATTGAGGCAACCAGTGTCAGCATTCCGAAGTTTGCAGTGGAAATTGGGAACAGCACTTATGTTCTTGATGAAAGAGGATTTCATAAAGAGGACAGTACATCAGATGAAAGTATAGAAGATATCTATCTTCCGGTTGATGGTGTTACGGACTATTGCTTCCAAAAACCATTTTATTTTCTGATTACCGATCAGGATGTCTCTACCATTTTATATAAAGGTTGGGTAGGCTATGTCGAAGGAAAGGAAGCGGATAATCCAACAAAAACATTCCAGATTGCCATAGAAATGAGTAACGATATGATTTACGTAAATGGTGTGGAAAAAGATTTGAGAGAACCGGCTTATATTTCAAAAAATGGATATACGATGCTTCCTGTCAGAGAGGTAGCAGAAGTCTTTCCTGAAACAAATGTGCTATGGAACAGTGAGTGTGAGGAAGCAATCATTTCTGTTCAAGGCAATCAGGCATCCGTTATTGCTGGAGCTAACAGCATGTACATTCATCAAAAATACACTCCCTTAAAAAATACTGCGGAAGTACATAATGGGCGTATGTTTATTTCTTTGCGTGATGTGTGCCAAATTTGTAGTATCCCTGATGAGGATATTGTCTGGGATAGAAGCACTAAGACAGTGTACATTGATACTGAAAGAGTGCTGTAAAAATGTAATTGCATAAAATGCTTTCAAAAGCCGGAAACAGAAAACATCCCCAATAAAATTTCAATGAAAAAAGCTGGAATCCTTTGCATGATAAGGATTCCAGCTTTCTTTTTTTTCGGAGATACCTTCAATTGTTTCTGCATTTTTGCAGTTTTGTGTGATTTTTTGAATGAAAAATTAGCTTCCCTGTGAATTTCCTGTCTGACTATGCTTTTATAGAGGATTCTATGGATGCTGTAGGCTGACGCAATTTTACGGTGAAAGTAGAACCTTTTCCTTCTGCACTTTCTACATGAATTTCACCATCGCAAAGACAAATGATGCGATGTACCAGCGTTAAGCCAAGCCCATTTCCGTTATGGGTTCCCAAAGGGTCCATACAGTAGAATTTCTCAAAAATGTGGTCTAGTGTTTCCTGGGACATGCCAATGCCAAAATCCTGTATGGAAGCCACGATATAACTGCCTTCCTCATAGAGCCGTACAGAAATGGTACCGTTTTCCGAAGAAAATTTAATGGCATTGGAAATCAGGTTGTACCAGATTTGAGAAACCATGTTTTTGTTTCCCAAATAAGAAACGCTTTCCATTTCAATATCCCAATTGAGATTTTTTTCACTCCAGAATTTTTCCATGGACAATATGGAATTGCGGATTTGTTCGTCCAGTGAATATGTTGTTTTATCCAATACAATATCCTGATTTTCCAGTTTGGAAATCAGTAAAATATTATTGATGAGGGCGGAAAGCCGTTTGGAACTGGAAATAATCAGGTCAATATAGTTTTGGCGTTCCTGTTTGGAAAGGGTTTCATCCTGCAAAAGGGTGACATATCCCTCAATGACAGCCAGAGGTGTTTTAAACTCATGGGAAACATTGGCAACAAAATCGTTCCGGAATGTTTCAATGTGACTCAATTCTTTTGTCATAATGTTGAAACTGCGAATCAACTCTCGAATTTCTTTCCCGAATGCTTTTTCCTCTAATTGTATGTTGAAATTTCCCTGAGAAACTGCATGTGCTGCTTCGTTTAACTGTATGATTGGTTTCAATACATGTTTTCCCACCAGTTTTGTCAGCAAAGTGCCGCTGAATATACTCATGATGATAAAAATTACCAGCATAAAAAGGGGGGCAGGATTATGAATCCAGCCCTGGCTGACGGCAATGAGTGTCAGCACGGACAAAAAGGTAGAACTTGCAATTTGTATCAGGAAAAATGAAAAAGAAAAAAGAAAATTTAATTTATGTTTAGACAGCGCCTGCATATTACCGCTTCACCGCCTTATATCCCAATCCTCTTACGGTTACGATTTCAAAATCCGGATTATTGCGGAATTTTTCCCGCAGTCTGCCGATATGTACGTCAACAGTACGGGATTCCGTTTCTGTATCCAGTCCCCAGATTTCATCCATTAATTGCTGCCTTGTGAAGATATGATTCAAAGAGGATAAGAGTTTGAACAGAATCAGAAATTCTTTCTGGGGCAGCATTTCTTCTTTATTATTCTGTGTAACAGTCAGGGAGTCATATTCCAGTTTTGTATGGCCCACAATGACTCTGCGTTCATGGTTGATCTGTGCACGTTTTAAAAGTGCGCCGACACGCAGCACCATTTCGTTGATGTTGATGGGCTTTACCATATAATCATCGGTTCCTGCGCGGAATCCTCTTTCCATATCGTCAAAGGTATCTTTGGCTGTGATCATCAGTACAGGCTGATTATAATTTGCGTTACGGATTTCCTGTACAAAGGAATACCCATCCATGACGGGCATCATAATATCGGAAATGATTAAGTCAATATAAGTGTTGTCCAGTACATCTATGGCTGCCTGACCGTTTTCCGCTTCTGTGCAGGTATAACCATGTTTGCGCAGAACGGTGCAGAATAAATGACGCAGTTTGCTGTCGTCTTCTACGACTAAAATATGAAACATGAACATGCTCCTTTCTCATGATGTTTTTTACATTATAAATTAGAATTGTCAATTGTTTGTAAACAAGTTCAGGGGTATTTCATTTAAATTCCATTAAAAAATATACCATATTTATTGGTGGTTTCGGAACGGATTTTCACATCAAAATTTAAATTCCATTAAAAACCCAAAAGTTTACATTCGGTTGATGTTTAGTTCATATTCAGTTGAAAGGTTCCGTGTAGACTTGGTGGCGAATTTTTGAATGAAGGAGGACATTTATGAAAAGAAGCATTTATGTTTTGATTGCATGTGCCTATTCTGTTCTGTTTTGCGCTGGTTGTGGCGCAGGAAAGCCAGCTGGGGACATGTCACAGATGACAACATCTGTTGCCGTAGAAACGCAGGAAATTGCTCTGCAGCCTATGGAACAGTATGTCAGTGTTTCATCTAAAGTATCATCGGAACAGGAGGTTTCTGTAGTTCCAAAAACTTCCGGTACAGTAAAGAAATTGTATGTAAGTCTGGGGGATACGGTCAAGGCAGGGGACGTTCTTTTTGAGATAGACGATACAGAAGCAAGGCTGCAGGTGCAGCAGGCACAGGCATCGTTGGAATCTGCTCAGGCCAATTATGACCAAAATGTAGGCGGCAGTCTGGAAACACAGTTGGACCAGATGCAGGCAACAGTAGATTCTTACCAGATTCAATATGATGATCTGCAAAAAGAACTGGAAGAAACAGAAGCCCTTTACGAAATCGGTGCTGCTTCCCAGAGCGAAGTGGATAACCTGAAATCCAGCGTAAACAAAGCAAAAATCCAGTTGGAGTCTGCACAGAAACAGCTGGAACTGAATCAGGGCAGCATTCTGGAAGATACGAAAAAATCTTTACAGGCAAATATCACACAGGCAGAAGCCTCTTTGGCAAGTGCCCAGAAGCAGTTGGATGACACAAAAGTGCGTGCAGAAATTGATGGTATTGTAGGTACTTTGAATATTTCTGAAGGCAGTGTTGTCAGTGCACAAAGTGAAGCCATGACACTGGTGAACATGGATAACCTGAAAGTATCCTTCCATGTTTCCGAAGATGTCATCAACCAGATTTCTGTAGGTTCTCCCGTATATATTACGGTTTCCGCAGTATCAAATGAACCTATGACAGCTACAGTTACAAACATTTCTGAAGCGGCAGACAGTTCCACACGACTTTATCAGGTGGAAGCAGCATTGAGCAATCCCGAAGGGAACTTAAAACCGGGTATGTTTGCCAATGTACGGCTGGTAACTGAAACAAAAGAAGATACCATTGTTGTTCCTTTGAATACTGTTTTGACAGACAATGGAGAAAAGTACGTTTTTGTAGTAGATGAAAATAACATTGCCCATAAAACAACTGTAGAAACAGGGCTGGAAAATGATACATACATCGAAATTACCAGTGGTTTGAGCATTGGTGATACAGTTGTTACCAAAGGTCAGGACTTCTTGTCAGATGGCAACACTGTAAATATTACAAACGGGACAACAGAACAGAAATCTACCGCAGAAGAAACAGA
>NZ_CAJMDQ010000102.1 GCF_905212195.1 uncultured Anaerotignum sp.
CCGTAGCCGCCGCCCAGCACCAGTGCAAAGGGCGTGGCGATGACAATAGCCATCAGGAAGCTCATGCCGCCGGTGAATCCGAATTCAATGGAAAGAGTTGCACCCAGCAGGCCGGAGATGATGCCCAGAGGCAGGCCGAAGTTCAGGCCGCAGCCGGAGTGGATCATGGGGACCATGGCCAGCACCATAATGGCGTTCCAGCTGAAGCGGTTGATGACGTTGGTGATCTGCGTAGCAAAGTCCACACCGGCCACCGGCGCCAGAATGAACATCAGCAGCAAAAAGCCGCCGCCAACGGTCAGGGCGAAGGATGTACTCAGTACGATTTTTGTCTGGAGGCGCAGATGGCGGAAAGACCATTTTTTCTGCCACAGGTCCTCCCAAACCAGAAAGCCCAGACCACCCATGGTGATAAGGCCCATGAGGGTGAAGTTCACCAGTGCATCGTCAGCATAAGCCACAATGGAATTATAATTGCCAAAAAGGTCAAAGCCCGCGTTACAAAAGGCGGATATGGAGTGGAACACACTGAAGTATGCCCCCCGTTTCCAGCCAAACTGTGGGATAAAACGGATGGCAAGGAACAATGCACCCAATCCCTCAAAAAGCAATGTACCGTACAAAATTTTTCTGGTCAGCCGCACAACGCCG
Organism: uncultured Anaerotignum sp.; assembly: GCF_905212195.1. Classification (GTDB taxonomy): domain Bacteria; phylum Bacillota; class Clostridia; order Lachnospirales; family Anaerotignaceae; genus Anaerotignum. The sequence goes on from NZ_CAJMDQ010000102.1 coordinate 652, forward strand.
CCGATTTGGGTGGAGTTGATGCTTTCTACCATCACTTCCCTGTGGCGCAGACCGATACGCTTTCGCATCAGGAGCAGAAAGCCCAGAGAGATGGTCATGAAACCAAGTCCCCCGATCTGTATCAGTCCCAGAATAACCAATTGTCCAAACACTGTCCAGTGAGTGCCTGTATCCACCACCACCAGCCCTGTTACACAGGAAGCGGATACCGCTGTAAAGAGGGCATCCAGCACCGATGTAGGCGGCTGACCCTCCTGAGTGGAAATAGGCAGCATCAAAAGCAGCGTCCCCGTGAGGATCACCAGAAAGTATCCCAGGGCAACGATCTGCAAATTGGAAAGTCTCATTCGTGAACGAACCATTTCTTATTACACCTTCTCTTTTCCCCGATTGATTATTTTGATTCTTTCTGCAATTTTTCTTTGGTGTCTGTCACTGCCAGATTGCGCACCGCTTCCAAAAAAGGAATGGACGCTTTGGCTTCTTCCATACCATAAGTCTGATTGAGTTCATATTCCAAAGGAATCCATGTGGACAAAGGCGCTTCGTTGTGCTGCAAAACCGCTTCCAGCTTGTCCAATGCCTTATACACACGGGCTTCCGGCGTTTTCATTTCTATCATTTCCGCAAACAATGCTTTCCATTCGCTTCTGACAGGCTCCGGCAGGCTTTCCGCCAGAGCAAAGACTTCTTTGTCCTCTTTTGCCGTATCTGCTTCTGTTTTCCAGAAAGAAGGGATGTCTCCGGTGATGGCTTCTCCCAAATCGTGAATGACGCACATCCGCAACACTTTATTCAGGTCTACGCCTTCTGCTTCTCCGGAAAGGAGCATTGCCATGAGCGCCACACGCCAGCTGTGTTCCGCCACACTTTCAGGGCGTCCCTGACTGGTGGTGGAATGACGGGTATTGTCTTTGAGCCGTTCTGCCAGATGCAGAAAATCAATGAATTCTCTCGGTGTCATGCTTCTTTCTCCTTTTCCAGCGCTTTTTTCCAGCATTTATAACACATGGGTTCATAGCTTTCGTTGCCGCCCAGCATGACCTGTTCCCCTTCGGTGATGACATGTCCTTCTCCATCCAGTCTGGCGTTGACGATGGCTTTGCTGCCACAGCTGCAAACAGTCTTCAGTTCTGTGATGGAATCGGCGATTTCCAGCAGACGGGCACTGCCGGGGAACAGTTTTGTACGGAAGTCTGTCCGCAGACCATAGCAGAATACAGGCACATTATAGGTATCCACAATGTCCCGGAGCTGGTCAATCTGTTCCGGCTGGAAGAACTGGGCTTCGTCAGCGATGATGACGTCATAGAACTGTTTTTCCCGTTCTCCTTTCTGGAACAGGGCAAACAAATCCACATCCGCTGTCACCACATAAGCAGGGGCTTCCAGACCGATGCGGCTTTTTACCACGCCTTCCCCATCTCTGGTGTCTACCGCAGGCTTCATGAGCCACACCTGCATGTCCTTTTCCTCGTAATTGAACTTGGTAATCAGTGCCTGTGCAGACTTTGAACTGCCCATGGCGCCATATCGAAAATACAGTTTTGCCACGCAAAACCCTCCTTTTTTCCTCTATTGTCCGATTATCATATCACAAAACTTTGCAGGTGGCGAGGTAAAAAATGGACTTTCACAAAAAATAAACAACACAAAACTGTTTCAGGGTATGGAAAAAGTCCATACCCTGTCGTCAAAGGCTCATTTCATGGGGGTCTTTGACAAACAGACAGCGGTATACAGCTGTTTTTTTCCAAGCCCTTCCGCGTTCTTGAAAAATGTATAAAATCTAGTTTTTTGACAATCTGCAGCACAAAACTGTTTTCTTTCTTTGAAAAAAGTATTATACTGACTTTGATATGTTTTTCACATACTTTTTCGGGGAAATAACACCATTCCAATTTATCAGAAAGGAGTTTTTTTCATGAATACAGACCTGACTACAGGCAATACCAGCCGTCTGCTCTGGGCATTTTCCATTCCCATGCTCATCAGTGTGGCTTTCCAGCAGTTTTACAACATTGCCGACAGCATCATCGCGGGGCGCTTCATCGGGGAACAAGCATTGGCAGCTGTAGGGGCATCTTATCCCATCACCATGATTTTCATGGCTGTGGCCATCGGCAGCAGCATCGGCTGTACCGTCGTTGTATCCCAGCTGTTCGGCAGCAAGCATTACGCCATGCTGAAAACAGCCGTTGGCACCATCTGCTGTGCCGGCGTCATTGTGAGCATTGTGCTCTCCCTTTTTGGCATCTGGCAGGATGATAACCTGCTGCTGCTGTTGCAGACACCGGAAAACATTTTTTCCGACGCTTCCCTGTATCTGCATATTTACATCTTAGGGTTCCTGTTCCTGTTTTTGTATAACGTAGGCACAGGCATCTTTACGGCTCTGGGGGACTCCCGAACACCTTTGTACTTCCTCATCGGTTCCTCTTTGGGGAATATCGCCCTGGACTTGCTTTTCGTCATCGCCTTTGATATGGGCGTGGCAGGTGTGGCATGGGCAACTTTCCTGGCACAGGGCATTGCCTGCGTCCTGGCCCTCATCACACTGTTTTTCCGTCTGAAAAAACTTCAGACCACAGAATCCCATCAGTTCTTTTCCTTCGCCGTACTGGGTCAGGTTACGAAAGTGGCAGTACCCAGCATTTTGCAGCAATGCTTTGTATCTGTAGGGAACCTGTTTATTCAAGGTCTGGTCAACAGCTACGGTTCCGCTGTCATTGCTGGCTATTCCGGTGCCATCAAACTGAACACCTTCGGCGTCACCTGCATGACCACCCTTTCCAATGGTCTTTCTTCCTTCACCGCTCAGAATCTGGGGGCAGGCAAAAAAGACCGTGTACAGGAAGGCTTCCGCGCCGGTGCCAAAATGGGCATTCTGGTATCCCTGCCCTTTGTGCTGGTATACTTCTTCTTCAGTGAAGCTGCCATGGGGCTGTTCATGAAAAGCGAAAGCGCCGAAGCCATTGCTGCCGGTGCCATGTTCCTGAAAATCGTCACACCGTTCTACTTCGTGGTATCCACCAAAGTTATGTGTGACGGGGTGCTCCGTGGGGGCAGCGCTATGCTGTACTTCATGACCACCACATTCACAGACCTTGTCCTTCGTGTGGTATTGGCTTTCGTCTTTGCCATTGGCTTTGGTCTGGGCTCCACAGGCATCTGGCTGTCCTGGCCTTTCGGCTGGAGCATCTCCTGCATCCTTTCCTATGTGTTCTACCGGAAAAAACCATGGGAAAAACGCTCTTACGATACTTTATAAACAAACATAGCTGGAATCCTCCCACAAAAAGGATTCCGGCTTTTTTTATGGAAATGATTTTCTTCTGTGTGCAGCGAAAAAAGCCTTTTTTCCCGTACCCCGTTTGTTTTCCTTGCCCTTCTCATTACTTTTGTATACAATGAAAGAAAAGGACGTGATCGGAATATGCATTTTACGAAAGGGGGAAATCTATGATAACCGATTTGACCACAGGCAATATCCGCAAATTGCTGTGGAGTTTTTCCATTCCCATGCTTATCAGCGTGGCTTTTCAGCAGATGTATAACATTGCCGACAGCGTCATTGCGGGACGTTTCATCGGGGAGGACGCGCTGGCAGCCGTTGGGGCATCCTATCCCATCACCATGATTTTTATGGCAATTGCCATCGGCAGCAGCGCCGGCTGTGCCGTCATCATTTCCAGACTTTTTGGCGGCAGGCAATACATCCATCTGAAATGCGCCGTCAGCACCATATTCATCACCTGCGTAGTTTTGAGCGTGATTCTGACGGTATTCGGCGTATGGCAGGGACAGAATATGCTGCGGATGCTCCAGACACCGGAAAATATCTTTTCTGACGGTGCCCTGTATCTGAATATCTACATATACGGGTTCCTGTTCCTGTTTCTGTATAACGTCTGCACAGGCATCTTCACCGCTCTGGGGGATTCCAAAACGCCTTTGTATTTCCTCATCGGCTCCTCTGTAGGCAATATCCTGCTGGACTTACTGTTTGTTATCGTCTTTGATATGGGCGTAGCAGGTGTGGCATGGGCAACCTTCGCGGCACAGGGCATTTCCTCCCTGCTGGCACTGGCAGCCCTGCTCCATCGTCTGAAACAGATTCCTACCACAAAACGATTCCCGCTGTTTTCTTTCCATTTGCTGGGGCAGATTTCCGTGATTGCCGTACCCAGCATTTTGCAGCAGAGCTTCGTTTCCGTTGGGAACCTGTTCATCCAGAGTTTGGTTAACAGCTTCGGCTCCGCCGTTATTGCGGGATATTCTTCCGCCATCAAGCTGAACACATTCTCTGTCACCTGTATGTCCACCCTTGCCAACGGTCTTTCTTCCTTTACGGCACAGAACATCGGTGCCCATAAGGAAAGCCGTATCACAGACGGGCTGAAAGAAAGCCTGCGCATGGGCGCACTGGTATGTCTGCCCTTTGTGGTGATTTATCTGTTCTTAGGACGTTTTGCCATCGGTCTGTTCTTGGATAACGGCAGCCCCAATGCCATCCATGCAGGCATGATGTTCCTGCGGATTGTATCTCCTTTCTACTTTGTGGTCATGGTCAAAGCCATGTGTGACGGGGTGCTCCGCGGCACCAGTTCCATCGCTTATTTCACCACCACCACATTCACGGACCTGGTGCTCCGTGTGGTGCTGGCATATTTCTTTGTCAAAGTCATGTCTATGGACTCCACAGGCATCTGGCTGTCCTGGCCCGTTGGCTGGACATTGTCCGCGGCACTGTCTTTCTGGTTCTACCATATCCGCCCTTGGCAGCATCATGGCCCCAAGCCCAAACGGCGTGCGGC
>NZ_CAJMDQ010000103.1 GCF_905212195.1 uncultured Anaerotignum sp.
CTTCGCCAACTTTCTCAGATGGATGCTCAGAAGCTTTCTTTCTCATAGCTTTGAAGTGAACCTGTGCACCTGCATCAGACATATCAAGTAAGAAGTCTTTTGCAAATGTACCATCCTGGATATCAGAAAGAATTTTCTTCATAGCTTTCTTTGTATCTTCTGTGATGATCTTAGGTCCTGTGATGTAGTCGCCATATTCAGCAGTATTGGAGATAGAATATCTCATTCCTGCGAATCCTGACTGATAGATCAGGTCTACGATCAGTTTCATTTCATGGATACATTCAAAGTAAGCCATTTCAGGTTCATAACCAGCTTCTACCAGTGTTTCGAAACCAGCTTTCATCAGTTCTGTTACGCCGCCGCACAGTACTGCCTGTTCACCAAACAGGTCTGTTTCTGTTTCTTCTTTGAATGTTGTTTCCAGGATACCTGCACGGCCAGCGCCGATACCGGAAGCATAAGCCAGTGCGTAGTCTTTTGCTTTGCCGGAAGCATCCTGATAAACAGCGATCAGGCTGGGTACGCCTGCGCCTTCTGTATACAGTTTACGTACGATATGACCAGGACCTTTGGGCGCGATCATGATAACGTCCAAACCTTTTGCAGGCTGAATCTGATTGTAGTGAATGTTAAAACCATGAGCAAATGCCAGAATGTCGCCATCTTTCATATGTTTTGCTACCTGGTTTTTGTAGATTTCAGGTGCCAGTTCGTCAGGTACCAGCATCATTACTACATCGCCTGCTTCTGCAGCTTCTTCGATTTCCATAACTTTCAGGCCAGCTGCTTCTGCTTTTGCTGTATGAGCGGAGCCTTTTCTCAGACCAACAACAACATTCATACCGCTTTCTTTCAGGTTCTGTGCATGGGCATGACCCTGGCTGCCAAAACCGATGACAGCAATTGTTTTGCCGTCCAACATTGCCAAATTACAATCCTGATCATAATACTTTTTAATCATTCGTATCGTCTCCTTTTCTTCCGGGTTTTTCCCGTTTCTTCTTTTGTAACTTTTTTATTCTGCAAGGCCCCGTTCAATGCCTGTGATACCTGTACGGCAAACTTCGATGATATCATAGCAAGATACCATGTTCATAAAACCGTCCAGCTTCTCAGGAGAGCCTGTCAGTTCAACAATCATACTGTTTTTGGAAAGGTCGATGATCTTCCCTCTATAAATATCCACGATTTCGTGTAATGCGCTTCTTTCATTTTTGTCTGTGCGGATTTTCACCAGCAGCAATTCGCGATATACGCTGTTTTTCATATCCAGCAGATAGATTTCCCGCACCACTTCCAGTTTTTCTGTCTGGGCAATGATCTGATGCAGTACATTCTCATCATTTTCCCCAGTAACGACTGTAATTCTGGTAAGCCCAGGAATGTGGGTTTCTGATGCGGTAATGGTGCTGATGTTAAAATTTCTTCTGCCAAACAGGCTGGAAATCCGAGCCAGTACATTGGGCTGGTTATCTACCAGCATACGCACCACCTGACGGGGGGCGTCTTTGTTGACTTTGATCTCTGTCATGCCTATCGCCTCCTCTTTAGTTCAAGATGATGTCTTCTACAGTACCGCCGTTAGGAATCATAGGCAATACCTTTTCTTCCTGATCGATGATACATTCAATCCATACAGGACCTTTTTCCTGCAAAGCTGCTGCAAAAGCTTCTTTGAATTCTTCCGGTGTTTCTGCACGGAAGCTCTTTGCACCAAAGCCTTCTGCCAGTTTCACAAAATCTGTTTTCCGATTAGGTACTGTAGCGGAATATCGTCTGTCATAGAAAGAACTCTGCCACTGATAAACCATACCCAGTACATGATTGTTCATGATGACGGTAATGATAGGCAGTTCTTCGCTGACTGCGGTACATGCTTCATTCAGATTCATATGGAAAGAAGCATCACCTGTGAAATGGATTACCCGTTTATCGGGGCATCCAACCTGTGCACCGATGGCTGCGCCATAGCCAAAGCCCATGGTACCCAGACCGCCGCTGGTCAAAAATGCTTTAGTGTTGCGGTGTTTGATAAACTGTGCCGCCCACATCTGATGCTGACCAACATCGGTGACATAGATGGTTTCTTTATCAGTCATATCACAAACGGCACCAATGATATCACGGGGATGCATTTTCGCCGCAGGACATTGTGCTGCAATGGAAGCATTTCTCCATTCTGCCACCTGTTCCAGCCAGGCTGTACGTTTTTTCTCCTCAACCAGAGGCAGCAGTTTTTCCAGAAAATATTTTACGTCTGAAAGTACGCTCATATCTACGATAACGTTCTTGTTGATTTCGCTCTCATCGATATCAACCTGAACTTTTGTGGCTCTCTGAGCAAATTTTTCCGTATTTAGCGCTACGCGGTCGGAAAAACGTGTGCCCAATGCCAATACCAAGTCTGCCTGATCCACAGCTTTATTGGCAGCAACACTGCCATGCATACCAATCATGCCCAAAGAATGGGTATCATTATAACCGACAATCCCAACTGCCATCATGGTATAGGCGATGGGGATATCTGCCTTATGGATCAGTTCTTGTAATTCATGCCCTGCGTCTGAAGCAGGAACGCCGCCGCCGCAGTAGATTGCAGGACGTTCTGCCTGATTGATCATATCTGCGATTTTCTGGATTTCCTCATCAGAAGCTGTGGGCATTTTTACTTGATGATCTGCCTCTTTAGGTTCAAACTCACAAAGGGCAGCAGAAACATCTTTTGTCACATCCACCAGCACAGGCCCTTTTCTGCCTGTTGCTGCAATGCGGAATGCCTCTCTGACAGCGTGTGCCAGATCTTCTACTTTATTAACGAAAAAATTATGTTTTGTAATTGGCATCGTAATGCCTGTAATATATACTTCCTGAAAAGCATCTCTGCCAATCAGGCTGTTTGCTACATTTGATGTAATGGCTACCATAGGAATACTATCCATAAAAGCTGTTGCAATTCCTGTTACCAGATTGGTAGCCCCAGGGCCGCTTGTGGCAAAAACAACGCCGGTCTTCCCTGTTGCTCTGGCATAGCCGTCTGCCGCATGTGCTGCTCCCTGTTCATGGGCTGTCAGCACGTGGCGAATTCGATCACTGTATTGATATAATGTGTCATAGATATTCAATGCAGCGCCGCCGGGATACCCAAAAACTGTATCCACACCTTGTTCCAGCAGAATCTCCATAATGATCTGCGAACCTGTCATTTTCATGTGGCAGTCCCTCTCTTTCTTTTGTCTTTTGTTGTTTCGTCGTTATTTCTCTTTTGTATTTTTTTTGATACACACCATTATATAACACTTTCGACAATTGTCAATAACTTTTTTTAGCGCAAGTGCATAATAAAAATTTTACTGTGTATTCACAAAAATACACTTGACAAAATGTTTTTATTTTAGTACAATGCATATCATTCACAAGCAATTCGCTTGCGAAACATTTTTGTTTGTCTGCCTGCGGCCCACAGGCCACCTCCATCAGGCAGGCAAACAAAAACGGACACGGGAACGTCCGTAAATTTACAAAAGACTCCAAATTCATGGAAGAAAGAAGGTTTGATTATTATGATGATGAAGAATTGTGAAAAGTATGAGGTCGGTTACTTTATGCCGCCTGAACCCTCAATGGAATGGATCAACAAAGATCATTTGGAAAAAGCACCCGCATGGTGCAGCGTAGATTTAAGAGATGGTAATCAAGCCCTAATCGTTCCCATGAGTCTAAATGAAAAAGTAGAGTTCTTTCGTTTCCTGGTTTCCCTTGGCTTCAAGGAAATCGAGGTTGGCTTTCCCGCCGCATCTGAAACAGAGTATGAATTTTTGCGTACACTGATTGAAAAGGATATGATTCCTGACGATGTTACCGTACAGGTACTGACACAGTCCAGAGAACATATCATCGCAAAAACATTTGAATCTCTGAAAGGTGTTAAAAAAGCCATTGTACATCTGTACAATTCCACTTCTTTGGCACAGCGGGAACAGGTCTTCAAAAAAGACCGCCAGGAAATCATCGATATCGCTGTCAGCGGCGCAAAACTGATGAACGAATACGCAAAGAAAATGCCGGAAACAGAATTCCAGTTTGAATATTCTCCGGAAAGCTTCACCGGCACAGAAATCGACTTTGCAGAAGCCATCTGCAACGCTGTCATCGACATCTGGGAACCCACTCCTGAGAAAAAAGTGATTATCAATCTGCCTGCAACCGTATCCATGTCTATGCCCCATGTTTACGCAGCGCAGATCTCTTATATGTCCCATCACCTGCACAACAGAGAAAACGTCATCCTTTCTCTGCACCCCCACAACGACCGCGGCACAGCCGTAGCCGATGCGGAACTGGGTCTGCTGGCAGGCGGCGACAGAATCGAAGGTACACTGTTCGGCAACGGTGAAAGAACTGGTAACGTTGACATTGTCACACTGGCAATGAACCTGTTCTCTCATGGTGTTGACCCTGAACTGGACTTTAGCAACATGCCGAAAGTCGTAGAAGCTTACGAAAAATATACAGATATGAAAGTGCATCCTCGTCAGCCTTATGGCGGCCAGCTGGTATTTGCCGCTTTCTCCGGTTCTCATCAGGATGCTATCGCAAAAGGCATGAAATATCGCGAAGACAAGCACATGCATCGCTGGATGGTGCCCTATCTGCCCATCGACCCTCATGATGTCGGCAGAGAATATGATGCAGACGTTATCCGTATCAACAGCCAGTCC
>NZ_CAJMDQ010000104.1 GCF_905212195.1 uncultured Anaerotignum sp.
GGCGGCTGGAACTTTGGCTGCGGCTCCTCCCGTGAGCACGCACCGCTGCCCCGCGCGCCTTTTTTTGTATAAATTTACGAACATACACTTATTTTCTTTTTATGCAACCCCAAAACCCTGCATTCTCAGTTATTTTTCGGCTTGACTTTATCTTTGGATTTCTTTATATTAGAAAAAGATAAAAGTTTCACAATTAGGAAAATCTCACTTTTATCCTTGTTCTACGGAAATGGGGGTATTTCGATGACACGAGCAGCAGGACAAGATGAATCTTTACTAGACTATGCACTGCGGGAAATCAAAGCCCGTATTCAAAATGGTACCTATCCACCTGGTACCAAACTTTCCACACAGGAAATATCTGACTCTCTTGGCATCAGCCGTACACCTGTCGTTGCTGCCATCAATCGTTTGGTTGCACAGGGTGTTGCTGAGGCAATCCCACGGCGCGGCACCATTGTAGCCCGTCTGAATGGACGACAAATCAAAGATATGATCGATGTTCGCCGGATGATTGAGGAATTCTCTATTCCCCTTGCCATCAAAAACCTCGATTTTTATCCCAATATCCTGCAGGAAATGCAGGAAGTGACCGAATACTTTACAGACAATGAGCTTTCGGATTACACCGTTTTTGCAAACTTAGATACCAAATTCCATCAGCTTTTCGTATCCTTAACCGGCAACCAGCAGTTGATGAATCTGTACGAAATGAACTGGAGCGTTGGTGCCCTTTTCTACATGTACAGCGTTTCTAAAATGCCTTTGTCCCGTCATGTGAAAGCATTTAACCATCATAAAGAAATTTTTGCCGCTTTGCTTTCCAAAAACGAAGAAGAACTTCGCGAAAAAATCACGGAACATTTTGGTATGATCTATGATTCCATCGAATGGTATGAATCACAGGTCAACAACATGGAAAAATAAAACTGCTTTTGACGACAAAGCAGCAAATTGAAGTCTGGCATACGACCCACACAGGGAAATATGCCAGACTTTTTTTATTTGAAATATTTTCATAAAAAACAAAAAAGCTGAAATTCTCATACTGCAGAGAATTCCAGCTTTTTTATGTTTATGAAATTGATAGTTGCTTTTGATGTATCTGCCTTTTATGCGCAATACAAGCCTGTTTTTATTCAGCTAAGAACCCGGGCAACCAAGTTGTCAAAGCGGGAATATATGTGATCAGCATCAGAATGATCAAAGACATCAGCAACATAGGCGCAACGGCCTTCAATGCAGCCGACAGTTTCGAACCTGCCAACTGGTTCCCCATCAGCATACAGATACCAACTGGAGGTGTGATCAGACCAATACACAGGTTGAAGGACATTACAATACCAAACTGAATGGTATCGATGCCAAATGCTTTCATCAGAGGCAGCAGCAGTGGTGTCATCATAACGATAGCTGCATTTGCTTCCATCAGCATACCGATAATCAGGAACAGTACGTTGATAAGCAGCAGGATAACGATAGGGCTGTCTGTAAAGGATGCAAAGCCATTCAAGATCGTTTCAGGCAAACCGGAAACGGTTACAACATAGCTAGAGGACTTAGAAAGACCTACCATCATCAGAATGGTTGCTGTAGAGATGGAAGAATCAATCAAAACAGCGCCCAGATCTTTGAAAGACATATCTTTATATACAAAGAAGCTGATCAGCAATGCATAGATAACCGCTACAGCTGCGGATTCTGTGGGAGAGAAAATACCGCCGAAGATACCACCCAGAATGATAACAGGCATCAGCAATGCCCAGATACCATCTTTTACTGTGCAAGCAATTTCTTTGGGAGATTTCCGTTTATGGGCAGGCAGATCATGCTTTTTGCCATAGAAAAGCGCATAACCTACCAAAACCAGAGCCAGCAGCACGCCGGGGATAACAGAACCCAAGAACAGTTTTGATACAGATACCCCTGTGATACTGCCATATACAATCAGTGTAATGGATGGCGGGATAATAGGCCCCAGAATGGAAGCCATAGATGCAATGGCTGCCGCAAAATGTGCAGGATATTTTTCTTCCTTCATGGCAGGGATGGTTGTCCCACCTACGGCAGAAACTGTCGCAACACCAGAACCGGAAATTGCACCGAACAACGCAGAAGCTACAACAGTAACCAGCGCCAAACTACCTTTAATCCATCCGATAAACGCGTTAGATATACCAATCAGTTTCCCCGTGATACTTCTTGACATGATATTACCTGCCAGAATGAAGAAGGGAATCGCAAGCAGAGAGCTGGAGTTCATGCCGGCAAACATTTTCTGTGCCAGAATTTCAAAAGGCAGATCTGCCATAGCCATAGCGATCAAAGCGGAAATCCCCAGGGAAAGATAAATAGGAATCCCAAAAAGTGCGAGGATAATCAATCCAATGATGATAACTGCCCCAATATTCATTTACACATCCGCTCCTTTCTTGCATTGTTTTAATTTTTCCACGTTCTTCCCGATGACTTCAAAAGATGTCAAAATCATCAGCACTGCGCCTAATGGCATACATGCATAGGGAATTGCCATGGAAACCTGAAGCCCGGGTGTAATATTTACGGCACTGATTTTGCACAGGGAAATGGAATATACAAACAATACCGCCAAGAACAAAATACCAAGGATTGTAACAACGATGGTATAGATATATTTTGTCCGTTCTTTCATCAGGTTCAAAAATACGTCTACCTGCAAATGGCTGTTTTTCCGCAGCGCAATGGCAGAACCAATGAATACATCATAGATAAACAGATAGCGCGCCAGCTCTTCACTCCAGGCATTGGACGCATGAAAAACATAACGAAGAACGACCTGATACGCAATGACAATGACCATGATTGCCGCTGTCACTACCAAAAATACCTTTTCGACAGATTCCAGACCGTCCAAAAATTTTGTATATTTTTTCAGCATAAAATCTTCCTTTCTGCTTATTTTCTTCCTTAATTATGCAGTGCCTTCTGCTGCATCATCCTGAACAGCGTCCTCCTGTTCAGCTGCTCCTTCCAGATTTGGATCCATTGCTTTGATACGGTTTGCCCAATCAGAAAGTTCAGGATAATATGTATCTACAAAGTCTGCATAGTAATCGATGAATTCCTGTGTGTCTACTTCCAGAACAGTACATCCGCTGTCAATCAGTTTCTGTTCTGTTTCTGCTTCTCTGTCCAGCATCAGGCTGTTCATCTGGTCAGAAGCATATTCAGATGCTTCAATGGCTGCCGCCTGAATGTCTTCGGGCAAGCTGTTGAAATAATCCCGATCCATGATAAATACATTGGCACTGTATACATGGTTGGTTTTGATCCAATATTTACATACTTCCTGGAACGCATAGTTATAGCTGTCGCTCATAGGGTTTTCCTGGCCTTCTACTGTATGCTGCTGCAGTGCAGTATAAACTTCACTCATTGCCAGAGGCATAGGCGCTGCGCCAATGTACTGCCAGGTTTTCAAATATACATCCAGGTTTGGTGCACGCAGTTTAAAGCCTTTCATATCTTCCGGGGTAGTCATTTCTTTTGTCGCCGTTACGATTCTGGCACCGCGATACATGTTCCCCAACAATTTGAAGTTTGTTTCTTCGCCGATAACTTCTTTCATTTCGTCGCCCAGATCGCTTTCCCAAACTTTCATAAAATGGTCATAGCCACTATAAATATATGGCAGCGCATCTACGTTGGCCAAATCTGTAAATGTTGACAATGTACCGACGGATTCACACATAATATCTGCTACACCAATGGGCATACATTCCAGTACTTCGGAAGTCGTTCCTAGGCTGGCACCGCCATATAGTGTAACTTCTACTCTGCCATTTGTAATTTCTTCGATTTTTTCTTTGAAAAATACTGCACCGTCATATGCCGCATCGCCGGCTGAACTGTTCAGTGCCATTTTCCAATGATATTCCGCTGTATCATCTGTTGCAGATGAGCATCCAGAGAAACATCCAACCGCCAAAGTCATGGTCGTAACTGCTATGATCAATCCTTTTACCTTCATGCAAGAACCTCCTTATTTTTTGAGAAAGGTAACTTCTCACGTAATAGAAAATACAAAATAAGCAAATTTGAATTCATTTTTATCAAAATAGCATCTTTTTTAGTACATGTCAATTACAAAACCCGTTAATTTTATATTTTTATGCATATAGTCTATAGAAAACCGTACTTGAATTTTTCAATCGCACTTTGCTTCTGAAATTCATTTCATAAAATTATGAAATTTGCAGGCAATAGATAGACACAATATCCAATGACCTGCCCATATCCGCAATTTCCTAATTTTTAATCCAAATTTTTTACAAAAAATAGGAAAAAATTAAATTTGATTTTATAAAATTCAACTTTTTTCAAACTATACAAATATACCAAAACCAAGTATTAAATCAAATGCAATTTACAGAAAAGCCTGTGAAA
>NZ_CAJMDQ010000105.1 GCF_905212195.1 uncultured Anaerotignum sp.
CCGTCCCCATGATGCGCGGGGTAGCATAAAGGGTATACGTTTTCCGGGCTTCCATGGGTGAAAGATTGGGCATGATGACATTTGCGCCGCAAGCAATGCCCCATTCCTTTCCCGGCGGCAAAAGCGTCCGCAATGCCGTTGTAGAGGGCAAAAGTACCTTCGGCAAAAGCAGGCGTATAACAGCAAGCAAAAACAACGTCAGCTCTCCTGAGCCATTTTCATAATGGGCAAAAGGCGTATCTTTCTGGGAAAGAAAAGGCCCGATACCTACCATGTGAGGCTGAAACTCCTTCAAAAACCGAAGGTCCTTCACCAGATGCTCCAAAGTCTGATGGGGTGAGCCCACCATAAATCCACAGCCCACCTGATAGCCAATTTCCTTCAAATCCCGTAGGCATCGCATACGGTTTGCAAAATCCATATCGGCTGGATGGAGCATGGCATAATGGGATGCTGTTGCTGTTTCATGGCGCAGCAGATACCGATTGGCACCAGCGGCAAACAGCTTTTCATAGCTTTCCCGACTGCGTTCCCCTACGGAAAGGGTAATGGCACAGTCGGGATGATTTTTTCGGATGGCAGATACCAAATGGCACAGACGTTCATCGTCATACCACATATCCTCGCCGCCTTGAAGCACAAATGTGCGAAATCCCAGAGCATAACCAGCATGGCACGCCTCCAGAATTTCTTCTTCCGTCAGACGGTATCTCTCCGCCTTTCGGTTGCTTTTGCGAATACCGCAATAATAGCAATCATTTTTGCAGATGTTGGAAATTTCCAGCAATCCGCGGATATAGATTTCTTTGCCAAAAACCTCCTGACAAAGTTTTTGGGCTTGTTCCTGTACAAAAGGTGCCACTTCCTGCCGATGTTCCAGAAGATAAAGCAGTTCTTCTTCTGAAAGATCGTTTTCCGTGACCAGTTTTTCGGCTAAATTTGCCGCAAAACTCATGCCTTCACGCCAGAATATACGGTCTTGGACTGGATGCCGGGCAGGTTGCCGATTTTGCCGGACAAAGCGGAAATTTTATCCTGAGGGGCATCAATGGCAATGCTGATGATGTTCACTTTTTTCTCACGATAGGGAATGCCCATTCTGCCGATGATGTATTCCCGGTATTCGTGGAGTGTTTCGTTGAGCACATCCACAGATGCTTCCTGTTCCACCACGATGCCAATGACCGCAATTCTGCTTTCTTCATTTTTTGTTTCCATATTTCCATACCTCCTATTGGTTTGATAAAAGAAAAACCGTACCACGAAAGGTACGGGAAAAAGGGCATAACTGCCCTGTATTTCCATACTGTACCTTCCGCCGCAAATTTCTTTTTGGTGTCAGGAACCCATGGGTTCGATATGTCATGAAAAATCATATACTGCACATTGATTCTACCATAACCGCCCCTGCAATACAATGATTTTATCATGCCTACAAAACACGCGGACATGCAAAAAGACCAGACAATATGATCTGGTCTTTTTATACTTTTACATTTCTCTGATTCTCTCCTGTATGAGCCGTCCTACCGTATCGGCAAACCAGCTGACGGAGCGGATTCTTGCCAATTCTCTGCCATAAATCTTATGGGCTGCCGGCAAATCCCGGTCATTTCCCGTAAAGACGGAAATGACCCAGATACCTTTTCTTCTGAGGCGGCTCACTTCTTCCGCCACATCCTGCACACCGGCTTCTCCGCCGTAATCTTTGGGCAGATGGAGCCCTTCTTTTGACGGCATGGGCTGGTCGTCATTGGGATGGGCATCAGAAAGGATAATAAGCATTTTGTGCTCACTTCTCTCCTGTTCCATGAGGTAATCCGCCGCCCGCAACGCCAATCCATCCCGGTTCCAGCCAGCCGCCAGAAAATGCAGAATATCCTTATTTCTGGAAGTGTCATGGTAATCCCGTAATACCTGCATAACTGTACAGCCGCTGACACTGCTGAACGCGCTTACCCGCACGGGAATATTGCAGCGAGTCAAGCTCTCTGCAATGATAAAACCCTGTGTTGCCACTTTCGCCTGCTGCTCTCGCTGAGAAGCGGAGCCATCCAGTAAAATATCCACTGTCAGGGTATCCAGCTGGCTATCCGATGTTTTTTCAAATATCCGCTCATCATGAAGATATAAATTCCGCCATACCTTCCCTGCCAGCAGATTCCCGGCACGGGTGCGGTATACGGTTGGTTCCAGCTGCAATAATATAGCATTGCGTATGCGTTCTGTCAGTTTATTGACAGCCAGCATGGTCTGGCTTTCATTTGCCTGAAAATAAGCTTCATTGGCTTCTCGCTGTTTCTCAGCAAATTCCCGCTGTTCTGCCGCTTCTCTGGTCAGTTCTCCCGTTTCTGTAAATTCACCACGGGTGAAGTGCAATAAACATTCCCGATGGGCTTCTGTGCAGAGTTTCTTTTCGATTTCTGCCATTTCTGCTGTGGAAAACATGGATTTTCCAAAACAGCTTTCCACATAGGCACGTACCACCTTGGCACTAGGTCTGGAAAATGTCAACCGTTGATACAGCTTTCTCGCTTTGCCCATAAGGGAATCTTTTTCCTCCGTAGTTTTGCCTTCCCAGTCGATACGCCGCAAAGCACTGCCTGCCCGTTTTCCCCAGCCTTTTGGCCAGAAAAACGGAGAATCACTGATATGACCGCCCAGTTCTTCAAACTCTTTGAAATGCCCTTTAAAAAAATACTGATTCAACAGACGATCCATGCGGTCTGTCACCTGTTCTGTATTGCAGTCTGCAGGAAATTCCAAAGCATCCAGTATTTTTCGTTTTTCTTCATCCAGATCATCCGTCTGACCCAATATACGCTGGCAATGGGCACGTTTCAAATCCCACAGCAAAGATTCTCCCACATGGTCTTTGGGTCTTGCCAGAAATTTTTCCGCATAAGCCCGCCGCAGTTCCGCCATAGCCGGGCGTTCGTCTTTCGCTTTGCCAAAGACACAGTTTTCCAGCCCCAGCCAAAGCAGTTCCACATACAGTTCCCCATCCTGTTTACGTTGGAGATAGGTAAACATCTTATCCAATGTTTCAAACTGAAAATAATGATATACGGCGCCAATAACCGTATTGAAATAAAAATCCGCGTCGCCATCCTCATCAAAGGCAACATACACCGGCTGCAAGGAATAATCCTGTGCGGCATTCCAAATCTGATTGACGGCACGACGCTCCGCAATCTCTCTGTTTTTCATCAGCGATCACCAAACAGCTTTCCATAGTCCAGATCCTGTGGAATTCTTGCGGCAATGGCGTCTGCCACCAACTGCCGTTCAAAGGGATCGAATGCTTTGTTGATGATACCCATTTCCAGCGCACGGACAGCTTTCAGACCTTTTTCCATCAAATGAATGGATGCCATAAGCCCACGCAGATCCAGCGCCTTTGTAGAAATTTCCGCGTTATCGCATTTTGTTTCCAATTCCCGGAACAAAGCGGCAAACTGTTCTGCCCATTTGTCTTTCAATGTTGGGAATTCCCGTTTCAGCAGCTTCCGCAGGTTTTCCTCAGAAATAACAGGCATATTGATAACCACAAAACGGGATGCCAAAGCTTCATTCAATTCTCTGGTGCCGGCATAGCCATAGTTCATGGTAGCAATGAATCGTGTTGCTTCGTGCAAAGGGATTCTGTCGTACCCCGGCACGTCAATGGAACGACGGAAGTCCAATGTTGCGTGGAGCACTGCCAAAGACTCGTTCTTTGCCATATTGATTTCATCCAGCACACCAAAACCGCCCATATGTGCACAGCGGCTGATAGGCCCTTCACGGAACACCACCTGATTATCCCGGAATGTATCTGTTCCAATGAGAGAAGCGGCATCCACATTCACATAAAAAGAAATGTCCCAGGACGGTCTGCCAAATGCTGCCGCCAGATTTTCTGCCAATACGTTTTTCCCCGTTGCTTTCGGGCCGGAGAGCAGCAGATTTTCCCCACATAACAGCGCTGCTGCCGCTTCTTCCCAGATTTCTTTGCCATAATATAAAAAACGGGGTACCGGTACACGGCCTGCCACAGAAGCATCCACTCCATGACTTTCGCGGAACTTCTGTATTTCCTTAAGCAGGCTGACGCTGACCCCTTCTTTCTGTAATTCTTCTTCCAAGTGCCACATAAAAAATTCCTCCTCTTTGTTATGGACTCATTTTAACATGTAAAGTTATGTGCATATTTCCGAAAATTTTATACTTTTTGTCATTTTGCCTGTTGACATTTTCAGAATCCGTGTATATACTGTTCTCGTAAAAAGAAAACAGGGGAGCTCAATGGATTGGGCTGAGAGGAAGTTATGCTTCGACCCTTACACCTGATTTGGATAATGCCAACGTAGGAATCGACAGAATGAATTTTCGGGAGATGCGTTGCATCTCCCTATTTTTATTGCGTACAGACA
>NZ_CAJMDQ010000106.1 GCF_905212195.1 uncultured Anaerotignum sp.
ATTGACTATGGGTTGTAAGTTTATTTCTGCTGTTTAGTTTTCAAGGATCAGTCTTGTTTGTCGCTCACACCGTTTGCGGTGTCAGCTTTTTCATTTTATCAGGCTTGTTTCATTCTGTCAAGTACTTTTTTAAGTACTTTTCAAAGATTTTTGAAAGCAAGTTTTCTGATATTCTGTTTTGTTGCATCGTTTTCTTAGCGACGCCTGATTATCTTACCAGACTTTCTTTTCGCCGTCAAGTACTTTTTTAAGTACTTTTCGTTTCTTTCGATGCTGTTGTTTTGCGTCCCATCTGCCGGAGCAGTGGTGCTTGCATATATTACCAAGATTCTACCGCTTCGTCAAGTACTTTATCTCGTACAATTCGACACTTTTTTCTTTGTTAGGAAAAGAGTGCTCCTTTATTTAGAAGCACTCTCTGTTCCTCACGCTTTGGAGTTCTTTGTTTTCTGCTGTTTTTCAGCCTGTTTGCCGTTGGATTTGCAGTGATCCATGCTGTATTCCTGGGCAAATTCAGTTCTGTTCATGCCTTTTTCCTGTTTCTTTTCATTGTTTTTCTTCATGTTTTCCATGTTTTGAAACCTCCCCGGTCTATAGTTGCAAGTCCGTTTTCCCTTGCACTCCTAGTATGACCCGTTTGGTTTTGTTTATACACGTTTTTCTTGACACTCCAGCAAATATCTTTTTTTATACTTTCTTGCCGCGTATTTCTGTATCTTCCGATAGATCACTGGATTCATCAATCCACCTGCGGCGCCTACCACCGGCAACCCTTGGATAAACTTCGCAGTCAGCATGGTCATAGAAAGACTCGCTGCTGTTTTTTCGATTTCATCGGAAAATACATATGACATAGAAGCTTTCCCGTTCTTCCGAATCCATTCTTCTACTTCCTCATCGGCTTCCTTACGATTTTCCGGAGATGACAAAGCGCCGCGGATGAGCCGCAGCAAAAATACACGCTCTGCTTCTGTTTCGTAGCTGTATCCATAACTTGTTGCCGTTTCATAGAGTCCTTTCATCAATACGCCAATAAAAAGAGGGATATCCGGCAGACCAACGCCCAAAAGTCCCAACCCAACGCCTTCCGCCGTGGTAATACAAGCATTGACCAATCCACTTTTCTTGGCAAGCTGATCAACCTTTCTTACAGACTGACCCGTAGGACTTTTCTGCACCCGAAAATCATTTACGGAAAATTCCAGACTCAAATCCTCTTTGCGGAATGTTTTCTCCACCACCGCTGTTCCTTTTTCGAATACCAGATAAAAGGCTTTTGTAAATGCCTTATTTAATGTATCCACCAGTTTGGGTGGAATCTTTTCTTTTATTTTACCTTTTACGCTTTCCAGCTTCTCATTTTCCTTTTTTGGTTCTTCCCGCAGAAAACGGTCTTCTTTTCGTTTGATCTTTCCCAGTTCCCGTTCAATGCCGTTTTTGATTTTCATATTTCATCGCCTTCCGTTTCCTCTATTTGAAAAAGAGGAAAGCACTCCTTTTCCTAGAACGCTTTCCTCCTATCGTCATCTTTTTATGTTATTTCTGATCTTTAGGTGGTTCTTTATGAAGCACACCTGTCAGATCTGTATCAGCAAAATTGGTTTTCATTTTGGTATCCGCCTGTACGTTCTGGAATTTGTAGTAATCCATTACGCCAAGGTTACCGCTGCGCAAAGCATCTGCCATAGCCATAGGCACCTGTGCTTCCGCTTCCACAACTTTTGCTTTCATGCGTTCTACTTCCGCTTTCATTTCCTGTTCCATAGCAATTGCTGTTGCACGACGTTCTTCTGCCTTCGCCTGGGCAATCTGTTTATCAGCCTCTGCCTGCTGGATTTGCAGATGTGCGCCAATGTTTCTGCCGATATCCACATCCGCAATATCAATAGAAAGAATTTCAAATGCAGTACCGCTGTCCAGACCTTTTGCCAAAACGGTTCTGGAAATCAGGTCAGGATTTTCCAGCACGCTCTTATGGCTCTGGGAAGAGCCTACCGTTGTTACAATACCTTCACCAACTCTGGCAATGATGGTTTCTTCACCGGCACCGCCGACCAGTCTGCCAAGGTTCGCTCTTACGGTAACCTTTGCAATAACCTTTACTTCGATACCGTCAATAGCCACAGCAGAAATCCAAGGTGTTTCGATAATCTTCGGTGTTACGCTCATACGCACCGCTTCAAATACGTTTCTCCCTGCCAGGTCAATGGCAGCCGCCCGTTCAAAGGACAAGTCCAGATTAGCTCTGTGTGCCGCAATGAGGGCATCTACGACATTATCTACACGACCGCCGGAAAGCAAATGTGATTCCAGCTGGTTCGCATTGACATTCATACCCGCTTTCTGTGCTTTGATCAGAGGGCGGATGATTTTATCAGCCCGTACACGACGGAGCCGCATCCCAACCAAAGAAAAGATGCTGACTTTTACGCCGGCGGAAATTGCCGAAATCCAAAGCCCCAAAGGCACAAAACTCAAGAAGATCACAACAACAACTAAAATCAATATAATTGGCACAATAAACGCCAGAATATCAAATCCCATATTGATTCATCCCCTTTTTCCTTATTTGCTTAACACTCTGCCACTGTCACGGTTTTCCCCTGTATGTGTGTCACACGCACACGCTTTCCGCGGTCGATGAAGTCCCCATTGGAACATACATCCACCATCTTTCCCTGAAAATCAGCTACTCCATAAGGCCGCAATGTTGTCTGTGTCACACCTTCTGCCCCCAGCAAACCCTGTAATGTGCTTTCGTCAAAATCCTGGGCTTCCTGTTTGTCCCGCAGGACAACCTTGTTATAAAAACCGCTTTTCTTCGCCAGAACGATCATCAATGCAAAAGCAATGACCAGCAAAACAACCGTAATCAAAAACGCTGTAATGCCATAAACTTTTGCCACCAGAAACGCCGTTCCCAAAAGACACACACTGCCTAAAATACCAAAAACACCGAATCCAGGAATCAGCATTTCGGCAAATACCAGTGCCAACCCAACGATGCAAAGCAGGATAATCCAAGGCAGCATACGCTCCACCTTCCTTTCCAACAGCATATCCATTCCCATGAAAAATCTGCATCCACATTTCCCCATGGAAAGCATATCCGTTATCTGTTTGTTCGATTTTCATCGAAATATCAAAAAGATTTTGATGTAGTTATTGTATCACAGAGAAGGACAAATGTATATCTGTTTTGCAAAGATTAAAAAAGGCGTAAGAATCCAAAAAGGCAGTTGCCGATGCAAAACGCGGCGGCATCCGCACGGTTATGATTACCGGTGACCACAAGGTAACGGCAACTGCGATTGCAAAACAGATTGGTATTTTCGAGGAAGGCGACATCGCACTTAGTGGCGTTGAGCTGGATAAGATGAGCGACGAACAGCTGGCACAGCAGCTGGAGCATGTTTCGGTCTATGCGCGTGTTTCCCCGGAACATAAAATCCGTATTGTAGATGCATGGCAGAAGAAGGGCAAGATTGTTTCGATGACCGGCGACGGCGTCAACGATGCGCCTGCTCTGAAAAAGGCAGACATCGGTGTTGCAATGGGTATCACCGGCACCGAGGTTTCCAAGGATGCTGCTTCGATGATTCTGACCGACGACAACTTTGCAACTATCGTCAAGGCGGTCACCAACGGAAGAAATGTATATGCCAACATCAAAAACGCCATCAAGTTCCTGCTGTCGGGCAATATGTCGGGTATCCTCAGCGTATTGTATACCTC
>NZ_CAJMDQ010000107.1 GCF_905212195.1 uncultured Anaerotignum sp.
GGGTTCCCGGGGCTTTGGGTGCGACCGCTGCCGGGGGCAGATGAAGGGAGCAGCCAAAGGCGAAGAAACAGGGAGTCTGCCGACTGACTTACAGGAGGGAGAGCAGACGACCATGTTTCGAGGTGGGTCTTCGCAGGTTCAAATCCTGTCTCCGCAATTCTAGAAAAAGACACCATACACGTAAGTGTGTGGTGTTTTTTTCTTGTTGTGAAGATGTCTCATGCAGAAGCTGGTATATCGGGGTCATAGGGGTATTCTTCAAATCCATGCACCCCGGAGAAACGGGGACGCCGCAGGCGGCTTTTCAAAGCAAAGTGCTTGACCCTCTCCGCAATTCTAGAAAAGAAGATATCTTTAAGGGCATCTCCATAAGAAAACAAAGAAAGCCAAAATCCTTATCATGCCAAAGGATTTTAGCTTTCTTATTTTTTAGGATTTTATTTGTTATGTTTTCTTATGAATACGCCGTCGCAATTTCCCTTAAGAAATCAAGGAAGCGAAAATCAATGTTCTCTTAAGTGGGAATTGCTTTAGGTATGGTGTTTTTACGATACAAATTTTAGCAAAGGAACATAACTGTTTGTTCTACCATTGCAGAAGTTGTTTCGAACAATACTGACAAATTCATAAAAAGGCCAATCATAATAAAGATTGTAATAATAATTCTAACAGCAGGATTAAATTTTTTATAGTGCCACATCAAATACAAACCCACCGGGAAAAAAAACAGAAGCATCAAAATACAGAATCCTGTTGATTTTACAAAAGAGTCCTTGTCTACTTCAACTTTTCTGGAAGGTTTCGTGGATGGACTGGAAAACTGCATATTGTCAGCACTTGATACCGCACTTCCGAAAGCCTTACCGCAATAAGTGCATTTTCCATTTTGTACCGGTGCACCACAAGCATCACATTTCATACGTTTTTCTCCCCTTTTCTACTAAATGCCCAGTAATTTTTTCTTTAACTCGCTAAATTCCGCTTCCGTAATCAATCCTTCATTCAGCAATTCTTTATATTCCCGCAATTTCTCAACATTGCTTTTTTCCTTTGGACTGGTTGTTTTTGAAATCTGATTGACCATTTGATTTCCGAATGCAAACCCTGCGCCTAATCC
Organism: uncultured Anaerotignum sp.; assembly: GCF_905212195.1. Taxonomy (GTDB): domain Bacteria; phylum Bacillota; class Clostridia; order Lachnospirales; family Anaerotignaceae; genus Anaerotignum. The sequence goes on from NZ_CAJMDQ010000107.1 coordinate 1,118, forward strand.
GGCTAAGCCGCCTTCCTGTTTGGAAGCATCCCGCATGGCTCTGGCTGTTTGGTACTGCATAAAGGTATCCATGTTTTTTGCAGCCATACTAATTCCAGACTGTTCATCAATTAATTTTTCCACTTCATTTGGCAGGGAAATATTTTCAATGGCCAATTCTGGAATTTCAATGCCCAATTTATTGGCTTTCTGATTTACCAGTTCACAAATATTTTCAGACATGTTCCGGTATTTTACTGCCATATCCAAAACAGGAACGCCGCATTCCCCCAATGACTGCGCAACTGCTTCAGAAACAAAGGAATTCAAAAACTGAATGATATCATAAGTCAAATTTAATTGTCTTGCCCCAAAAACTTCATTCATAAAAGTTGTTGGCTCATTGATTCGGAATGAATACGTGCCAAAGGCACGTACCCGAACCATATTCATATCCTTATCTCTTAACAATATGGGATTTTTCGTGCCCCATTTATTATTCAAAAATTGTGTTGTATTCAGAAAATACAGATCCGATTTAATGGGTGAATTCAACAGCATCGGAATGGCTGAAAATGATGACAGAAGCGGTAAGTTCTGTGTTGTTAACCGATAATTGCCCGGCATGAAGATATCCGCTATGCTGCCGCGACAAACAAAAACACCCACTTGTCCATTTCTGACAATTAAGTGCGCACCATTTTTAATTTCATCACCCTCGCGGGTATATTTATATACCAATAATTTATTTCCAGGTTCTACAAACTCAATAACGTCTATAAATTGGCCTTTAATAAAATCGCCTAAACCCATACAATCTACCCCTTTCCGCAGATACATTTATACTATCATGAGTTTCTGCAATTTACAACAAAACACTATCATTTTCATAGATACATCTTTTCTTTTCCCCGGAACTTTCCCCGCCCCTTTCCCGTCTATTATTTGATACGCCCTTATGACAATTGTATTTTCCTTCCTTTTTCCTTATAATGGAGTCATACACAACCCCAACACAAAGGAGGGACTTCCATGAAACTGACTGTTTTAATGGACAACCATACAGAAATTGACGTTTACCATCTGGGGGAACCTGCCGTTTCTTACTGGCTGGAAGCAGATGGCAAACGCTTTTTATTCGATACGGGCTATTCTGACGCTTTTTTGAAAAACGCCAAAGCCATGGGCATTGATTTGACCACAGCAGATGCCATTCTGCTTTCTCATGGGCATAACGACCATACCGGCGGTCTGCCTGACCTGCTGGCGCTGCCTTTTTCCAAAAAGCCACGGCTCATTGCCCATCCCCATGCCCTGCTGCCCAAGCAGTGGGACGGCATGGACATCGGCAGTCCTCTGTCTATGAAAGAATTGCAGGAAAAAGCCGTGCTGGAATTTGCCGAAGCGCCCCTGTGGCTCACAGACCACCTTGTTTTTCTGGGAGAAATTCCCCACACCGTAGACTTTGAGCCTGCCTATGCCATCGGCGAAACCATCATTGACGGACAGACTGTCCCCGACATCATCGACGACGACACAGCACTGGCTTATGTGACAGAGGATGGCATTTACATCATCACCGGCTGTTCTCACGCCGGCATCTGCAACATCATACAGTATGCCAAATCTGTCACAGGCAAGACAAAAGTACTGGGGCTTCTGGGCGGACTGCATCTGATGGAAGAAAATGAGCGGAGCAACAAAACCGTTGATTTTCTGGCAAAAGAACAGATTTCTGCGCTGTATCCCTGCCACTGCACGGCTTTTCCTGTGCGGGCGGCACTTCACGCCGTTTCCCCTATACAGGAAGTGGCTGTGGGCATGACACTGGAATGGGAATAAGGAGGAAACATCATGAAAAATAACAGATTTATGAATGTACTGTTAAAGGCAAAAGAAGAGAATATCGCAGTAGGAGCAGTAAATATTTTTAATTATCTGACAGCAGAGGCAGCAGTAAAAGCAGCAGAGGAAATCGGTGTTAACCTGATTATCCAGACATCTGCGGGGACAGTAGAACATTTTGGAGCGCAGAAGCTTTATGATATTGTGGACGCTGCGAGAAAAGGTGCGAAAATAGAAGTTGCATTACATCTTGATCACTGCCGTAATAAAGAACTTGGAAAGCTTTGCGCAGATACTGGATGGGACAGCATTATGATGGACTTTTCTCATCTGCCATTTGAAGAAAATATCGCAAATACAAGAGAGATGGCAGAATATGCACATAGCAGGAATGTTGCGATTGAGGGAGAAATCGGAGTTATTTCCGGTGTGGAAGAAGAAATTGTAAGTGATGAAGCCGTTGGTGCTGACTTTGAAGAGACGATGGAATTTGTAGAGCGCTCCCAGATTGATGCGGTAGCACCGGCAATCGGTACAGCGCATGGTATTTATCACGGTGTTCCTAAAATTAATTTTGAACTCGTTGAGAAACTTGGAAAAGAAAAAACTCCAGTCGTAATTCACGGCGGTTCTGGATTATCTGCAGAAACATTTACCCGTCTTATCGAACTTGGCGGAAGAAAGGTAAACATTTCTACATTAGTGAAGAATGCGTACCTTGATAAGACAAAAGAACTCATTCTTTCCGGTGAAAAGTTTGCGCCGATTCCATTTGATACCGAAGTGGA
>NZ_CAJMDQ010000108.1 GCF_905212195.1 uncultured Anaerotignum sp.
GCTGTTGGTACAGGTGTTGTGGAAGATGGCAGAGCTTTTGCTACCATTGGTACTTCCGGTGTGGTATTTGCTCACACAGATAAACTTTCCATCGACCCTAAGGGCAGAGTACATACTTTCTGCTGTGCAGTGCCTGGCGCATGGCATGTGATGGGTGTTACATTGGCAGCTGGTCAGTCTCTGAAATGGTATCGCGACAATTTCTGCGATGCAGATAAAGTAGAAGCAGAAAAACAGGGCGTAGATCCTTATGATCTGATGACAGCAGAAGCTGCAAAAACTCCTATCGGTTCTAACCGCCTGATCTATCTGCCTTACCTGATGGGTGAAAGAACACCTCATTTGGATCCTGATTGCCGTGGTGCATTTGTTGGTCTGTCTGGTATGCATACAAGATATGATCTGGTGCGTGCCGTTATGGAAGGGGTTACATTCAGCCTTCGTGACTGCGCAGAAATCCTCCGTGGTATGGGTGTACAGTCTGATGTAATTCTGGCTTGCGGCGGCGGCGGTTCCTCCGCTTTCTGGCGTCAGATGATGGCAGACATTCTGGGATGCCCTGTTGCAACTACCATCAGCAAAGAAGGCCCCGCTTTGGGTGTAGCAATCTTGGCTGGCGTTGGCGCTGGTTTGTATCCTTCCGTGCCGGAAGCATGCAGAAAGATTGTTGGCGTAAACGCTTCTCAGGCACCTGTTGCAGAACATGTGGCTGAATATGATAAATTCTATGAAATCTACCGTGGTCTGTATCCTGCTTTGAAGGATAGCTGGCATAAACTGGCAGAATTATAAAGAGAAGGTGAAAATATGAAAATCGAATCTGTATTCGATGCATCTTTCCGTCAGTACGGAAAGGTAGTGGAAGGACTGCATTTGGATAAACTGCTGACAGCTCTTTCCAAAACAGAAAAACCCACAGATGGTGTCATCTATGTTCCCGGTGATGATTCTTTGGAAAATACACCTGCAAAAAAAGAACTGGAAGATAATGTGTATGGCGGTATGCCCATTCAGATTGGTTTCTGCAATGGTACCAATACAAAACTGAACTGTGTGGAATATCATCGTGACAGCGAAATCAATATTCCTTGTGAAGACATGATTCTGCTGCTTGGCAAACAGACTGATATTACCCCAGACTATCATCTGGATACAGCAACCATTCGTGCTTTTCTGGTGCCTGCCGGAACAGCAGTGGAAGTATATGCAACAACACTGCACTATGCACCTTGCAATGCAAAGAAAGATGCAGGCTTCCGCGTAGCTGTAGTACTGCCCAAAGGTACAAACACAGACAAACCTGAAATTGCAGCACTGAACGCAGAAGATTCCCTCCTGCGTGCAAGAAATAAATGGCTCATCGCCCATGCCGATGCCAGCGAAGCCGCTGATGGCGCATTCGTTGGCCTGGACGGAGTCAACATTGACATTGCAAACGAAATTTAAAGAGAAGATATATTTTGAAAGAGAGGTAATCTAATATGCAGAATATTCCTGTAGTAAAAATGGGTATCATTTCCGTTAGCCGCAGCTGCTTCCCAGTTGCACTGTCTGAAATGCGCCGTCATAACGTTGTAAATGCTTATGGTGCTGATCTGTATGAATGCCCCATCTGTGTAGAAACAGAACTGGATGCGAAAAAAGCAGTAGAAGATGTAAAAGCTGCTGGCGTTGACGCACTGGTTGTTTTCCTGGGTAACTTCGGCCCTGAAACACCTGAAACAATGATTGCTGATATGTTTGATGGCCCTCTGATGTATACATGTGCAGCAGAAGGCGATGGCGACCTGATGAATGGTCGTGGTGACGCTTACTGTGGTATGCTGAATGCTTCTTATAACCTGGGTCTGAGAGGCAAAAAAGTATACATTCCAGAATATCCTTGCGGTACAGCAGAAGAAGTTGCACAGCAGATTCGTGAATTTGTTCCCGTTGCAACAGCACTGGTTGGTCTGAAAGGTCTGAAAATCTTTGCTTTCGGTCCTCGTCCCAATGACTTCCTGGCTTGTAACGCACCTATCAAAGCCCTGTATGATCTGGGTGTAGCAGTGGAAGAACATTCCGAACTGGATCTGCTGGTAGCTTACAACAAACATAAAGACGACCCTCGTATCCCTGCCAAAGTAGAAGAAATGGCAGCAGAACTGGGCAATGAAAATCCTTATGCAGGCGTTCTGCCTAGACTGGCTCAGTATGAACTGACACTGGAAGACTGGATGAAAGAAAATCTGGGCTGCTCCAAATACGCTGCATTTGCAAACAAATGCTGGCCTGCATTCCAGACAGAATTCGGTTTCGTTCCTTGCTATGTAAACTCTCGTTTCACAGGCAGAGGTATCCCCATTTCCTGTGAAGTAGATATTTACGGCGCACTGAGCGAATACATTGGTCTGTGTGTATCCAACGCACCTGTAACACTGCTGGATATCAACAACTCCGTACCTGCACAGATCTACAACGAAGATATCAAAGGTAAATGCGATTACCGTCTGAATGAAACATTCATGGGCTTCCACTGCGGTAACACATGCTCCAGCCTGCTGTGCAATCCTCATATGAGCTATCAGCTTATTATGAAACGTCAGCTGGAACCCGATGGTGAACCCGATATCACAAGAGGTACTATGGAAGGCGACATCAAAGCAGGGGACATCACATTCTTCCGTCTGCAGACAACAGCTTCCACACAGCTGCGCGCTTATGTAGCTCAGGGTGAAGTTCTGGATGTTCCTACACGTTCCTTCGGTTCTATCGGTATCTTCGCAATCCCCGAAATGAACAGATTCTATCGTCATGTGCTGATCGAAAAACAGTATCCTCACCATGGTGCAGTTACATTCGGTCACCACGGCAAAGCGCTGTTTGAAGTATTCAAATATCTGGGCGTAACAGATATCGCTTACAACCAGCCCAAATCTTTGCCTTACCCTACAGAAAATCCCTTTGCATAATCATAAAATTGTTTGGAAATCCCTTTCTTTCAGGAAGCTCATTAGATGAATTCCTGAAAAGCAGGCAGCTGCATGTATGGCGGCTGCCTGTTTTTTGATTTCAGATGAAAAATTGCGGCTAATCAAGATTTCGTCATTATATAGGGGGAGAGGAGCATGGTAATGTTATATTCTGAAAGGAAAGTAAGTTAAAAATGCTATCATAAAAGATATTGATTTTATGGGCAATCTGGTATGGAATATTCTTTTGTTTTGCCTTGTCTGATTTGTTTTTCTGATTGGAAAATGATATACTAAAGATGCAAATTTTATGTTTAATATACAAAAGATATTTACAAAGGGAGGTCTGCAATTTGTCGTTTTTATTTGATTTGTTTGGTACAGAGAAACCAATTATTGGATTGATACATATGCGTGCTTTGCCGGGAGATCCATTTTACCACGGAGAGGGGATGGACAGCGTCATTGCGCAGGCAAAAGCCGATCTGGATGCCCTTCAGCGTTGCGCCGTCCGCCGCGCTGATGAGCAGGCTGCCGGAAACATCCTCCGTCACAGTGGTGGTCTCCTTCACCAGCGTATCCACCATGTTGCTGAGGATATTGATCAGCTCCGCCCGGGTGATGGAGTTGTCGGGCTTGAAATACCGCTTGCCGCCCGACTTCTCCCCCACTACCACGCCGTTTTGATACAGGGCGGTGACATATCCGTCGCTCACGTCGGCAAAGGGGCTGCG
>NZ_CAJMDQ010000109.1 GCF_905212195.1 uncultured Anaerotignum sp.
AATTGACTATGGGTTGTAAGTTTATTTCTGCTGTTTAGTTTTCAAGGATCAGTCTGTGCCGCTTTTTCAGCGGCGAGTGATATTTTATCACTCTTTCGTTTTTCTGTCAAGTTCTTTTTTTTGAACACTTTCTTTTCAGAAAGAAGAACTTGTCTGTCAAGTTTTGACAGCGAGAAATATTTTATCAGAAAGCTTTTCGCTTGTCAAGAACTTTTTTTATTTGCTGCTTCGTCTGTGTTTCAGCAGCGAATAGTATGTTACCACATCGTTTCCGATCTGTCAACAACTATTTTCAATTTTTTTGGAACTTTTTCGCTGTGTTCCGACAGCGAAATATATATTACCATCGGTTCCCACTTCTGTCAACACTTTTTATGGTTCTTTTAGAAGTACATTTAATCACGTTTTTTCATTGCGAATAAAAACAAAGGTATCTTCCTTTGCATATTCCTCCGAATAATGAAAATCCAACCGATCGAAGCCTTTTACTTCTTCTATATCCTCTATTTGATTCTCTGCCAGATAACGCACCATTTCTCCTCGTGCCATTTTACAGAGTGTCCCTTTTTCCACAACCTTTTCATTTTTGACTTCGCCGAAAACAAAGTTGATCCATCGAACGGATTTATCCAAGTGCTTGGAAACGGCTTGACTATATTCTTTAGAAGCCAGATTCAAAACACACTCTGTCTGCAAAGATTCTGCCAAAGCCGTTCCCCAAAAGTCATATAAATCTTTTCTTCCATCAACAGAGATCTTTGCCTGCATTTCCAGACGATAAGGTGTTACGCCATCAAACGGGCGCAAAACGCCATAAAAACCAGACAGAATGCGGAGATGCTCCTGAATATAGTCAAACTCCGCTTCTGTAAATACCCCCGGTGCCATATACTGAAACTGTATCCCCTCATATGCCAGAATCGCAGGTGTCAATCCATGATATAAATCCATATTCTGAATCCGTTCCACGTTCAGCGCTGCAATTTTATCATTGCATTTCCATATCTTTTGCAATTCATTAGCCGGTGTAGACTGCAATACTTTGTAAATCTGCTCTGTTTTATCCAAAAACAGTGGCAAATCTTGCCACGCCAAACTATCTGTTTCCACACGCATTTTCTTTGTTGGGGATATGATGATTTTCATAAATGATCTCCATTTCCTGTTTGTTTTACATTAATTTTCTATTTCTCCAGCCAGATAAGCCAAAATCTCTGCTGCATTGGTATCCGGTTTTACCTTTGGCATTACTTTTTCAATAACACCCTGTTCATCAATGACATATGTTGTACGCACAACGCCCATGCTTACCTTACCATACAATTTTTTTTCCTTCCAAACATCATATGCCTGAATGGCTTTCAGTTCAGGGTCAGACAGCAAAATAAAAGGCAGCTGATGTTTTTCTGCAAACTTCACATGGGATGCCACGGAATCTTTGCTGATGCCAATGACAACCACATCTCTTTCACGAAAGGCATCATAACTCTGGGCAAAAGCACATGCCTGTTTGGTGCATCCCGGTGTATTATCTCTGGGATAAAAATACAACACAACTTTCTTTCCTAAAAACTGAGAGAGAGAAACCTGTTCCCCATTTTTATCTAATAAAGTAAAATCTGGTGCTTTGATACCTGTTTCCAACATCAAAATCCACTCCTTTTCTACTATTTTACTTTTCCTATTATAACTTTTTTCTTTCTTACAGGCAAACAAGTTTTTCTTTCCAATAAAAAAGACTTCCATATTCTCATGAAATGAAAGTCTTTTCAAAAATCCTATACTGCTTTTTAGTACAAAAGTAAATCCAGGAACTGCTCTTTCTCCAAATGACAGAAATAATCAGAAATATTTAATGACTGCAACGCTTCCTGCAATGCTTCCTCCGTCAGCTTCACCCCCAGCAGATGCTGACGCAGCTGGTCTTTATCGCCATTTCCAAAATAATCGCCAAATACATCGAAAGCAGTAATCATACCTTTTTCTACATTCATATGAACTTCCAACTTGCCGCAGCCATCAAATCTGCGTTCTTTTACAATGGCATAGGCAGGTGAATTTCCATAATTCCATTCCCAGGTATCATACCGTTCTTTCTGAATCTGCCGCACTCGCTCCAGGTCTGCTTCTGTTAAGGTATAAAATTCCATGGGCGTTTCCGCTGCCATATCCTGCAGAAGCATTTCCCAGAATTCTCCAATGGGCACGTCTTTTTCCATATAATTTCTTACATTGGTTACACGGCTGCGAACAGACTGCACGCCTTTGGATACGATTTTATCCGCAGAAACCTGCAGCGCATGGGAAACAGTTTCCAGATTGCTGTCATATAGTATGGTTCCGTGGTGCATAACTCTTCCCTGCTTCGCATATTGAGAGTTACCGGAAAACTTCTTACCATCAATGGTCATATCATTTCTGCCGTTGATTTCCGCTTTCACACCAAAGTGACCCAATGCCTTTACAATCGGACGGCAAAAAGAACCAAAGTCAAACTGTTCCAGTCCATTTTCTGAAACAATAAACGTAAAATTCAGGTTTCCAAGATCATGGTATACAGCGCCGCCGCCGGATAAACGTCTGACTACAGAAATATCATGCTCTTTCACATAAGAACTATTGATTTCACGAACGGTATTCTGATGTTTCCCAATGATGATAGCGTTATCATTCTGCCACAGCATAAAATATTCCTGACTGCGGTCCATTTCATCAAAAACATATTGCTCCAGTGCTAAATTGAAATGTGGATCTGTAGATGGACTTTTGATATAGATCATCTCTTTGCCTCCTCTGTTGTCTGCCGAAACACTGCCGGCAGACAACGAGCCGGCACGGATTTCGTCAGCAGTTACTTATTTGTTTGGAATATGGATTGCGCGTTTCGTTGCTGCCAGTGCGGCTTCTCTCACTGCTTCTGTTACAGTGGGATGTGCATGGATGGTAGCGTAGATTTCGTCTACGGTAGCTTCCATACCAATGGCAAGGGCACATTCGCCAATCAGGTCAGTAGCTCTGGGGCCAAGGATATGTACGCCCAGCACTTCGCCGTATTCTTTGCCGATGATGAACTTGATCATGCCTTCGCCGCCGTTCATAATCAGGGCTTTGCCGTTTGCCATCAGAGGGAATTTGCCTACCTGATAAGCAATACCTTCTTCTTTAGCTTTTTCTTCTGTCAGACCAACACCTGCGAATTCAGGGTCTGTGTATACGCAGGAAGGATTTGTTTTGCCGTCATATACAGCAGTTTCTCCCAGTGCGTTTTCTGCGGCAACTTCACCCTGTGCAGATGCCACGTGTGCCAGCATCACTTTGCCAAGGCAGTCACCGATGGCATAAATGTTCGGTACGTTAGTTTCCATTTTATCATTAACGGTAATGCGGCCTCTGTCATGAGCAATGCCCACTTTGTCCAGACCCAGTGCTTCTGTGTCTGTTCTGCGGCCAACTGCAACCAGCACTTTTTCTGCTTCGTAAGATTCTACTTTGCCGCCAACTTCTACCTGCACTTTCGCACCAGCAGGCGCTGCTTCTACGGACTGTACTTTTGCTTCTGTCAGAATGGTTACGCCAGAAGCTTCCATCTTTTTCCGCAGCATTGCTGTCAGTTCTCCATCCATCATAGGCAGCAGTTTGGGCATAGCTTCTACAACAGTTACTTTTGCACCAA
>NZ_CAJMDQ010000110.1 GCF_905212195.1 uncultured Anaerotignum sp.
AATAAAAAAATCGGAAACTCCCATTTCTGAGAATTTCCGATTTACTTTTATCAAAACGCTTATCTGCGTACGCAGTCCTTTGTGATTTCTTTCAGGCTATGTACACCGCACATTGCCATAGTATCTTTCAGTTCTGCGCCCAGTTTTTCCACCAGAGCCGCAACGCCTTCTTCCGCAGCGCCGTAAATGACATTTACGAAAGGACGACCAATCAATACGCCGTCTGCACCCAAAGCCAGTGCTTTGAATACATCCATACCGGAACGGATACCGCCGTCTACCAGAATGGTCATTTTGCCGCCAACAGCTTCTACGATTTCAGGCAAAACTTCTGCTGTTGCAGGACACTGATCCAGTACACGACCGCCGTGGTTGGAAACAACGATGGCAGCAGCACCTGCTTCCAGTGCTTTCTTTGCACCGTTTACAGTCATGATACCTTTCAGGATGAAAGGTACTCCTGCGTAAGAAATGATTTCTTTCAGTTCTTCCACAGTTTTGCTGCCTGCGGGAGGTGTCATATTTTTCAGGAAAGGCAGACCAGCCGCATCAATGTCCATAGCGATCATTTTTACGCCTGCTGCTTTTGCCATGTCGATTTTTTCTTTTATCAGTTCCATATTCCAGGGCTTGATAGTAGGAACACCCACACCATCAGATGCTTTGATGGCTTCACATGCAGCAGCGAATACATTATGGTCAGTACCGTCGCCGGTAAATGCCGCAATGCCGTTGTCTGCACATGCTTTTACCAGAATGTGGTTATATCCGTTGTCATCATACTTGTCACCGTAGTGCAGCTGCATGGCACCAATGGGTGCAGCAAAGAACGGATAATCATAAGTTTTTCCAAACAATTCAAATTTCGTGTCAACAGGTTTGTTTTCGCAAATAGTATCCATATTTACGCAGATTTCCTGCCATTTCTGGTAGTTGCGAATGAAGCCTGTACCAATTCCCTTTGCGCCAGGACCGGGAATCTGATTTTTACATGCCAAACCGTTGCAAACAGGACAAACCTTACAGTAAGGTCCCATTTCTCCTCTAGCCGCAGCCAATACTTCCTGATAATTCATAGAAATTTCTCCTCCACTCAAATAAATTGAATTTTTATCTTATGTATGAATGGCGCATTAGTTCTTGAAGCTGTGGATAGGTGCAGGGATTCTGCCGCCTCTTGCGATGAAGTCTTCGCAGCTGTATTTGTTTACAGCCATGATGGGTGCATAACCCAGCAGACCACCGAATTCTACGGATTCGCCAACGCCTCTGCCGATGACAGGGATCAGACGAACAGCAGTTGTTTTATTGTTCACCATACCGATTGCAGCTTCATCGGCAATGATACCGGACAGTGTTGCAGGTGTTGTATCACCAGGTACAGCAATCATATCCAGACCAACGGAGCAAACGCAAGTCATAGCTTCCAGTTTTTCCAGAGTCAAAGCGCCTTTTGCAGCTGCTTCGATCATACCATGGTCTTCGCTGACAGGAATGAACGCACCGCTCAGACCGCCAACGTAAGAGGAAGCCATAACGCCGCCTTTTTTCACGTTGTCGTTCAGCAGAGCCAGAGCTGCTGTTGTACCGGGTGCACCGGGTTCAGCCAGACCCATTTCCTGGAAGATTTCCGCGATACTGTCACCAACAGCAGGTGTAGGTGCCAGAGAAAGGTCGATGATACCGAAAGGTACATTCAGACGTTTGGATGCTTCTCTTGCAATCATCTGACCAACGCGAGTGATCTTGAATGCAGTACGTTTTACTGTTTCGCACAGTGTTTCAAAATCTTCGCCTCTTACTTCTTCCAGTGCTTTTTTCACAACGCCGGGGCCGCTGACACCAACGTTGATGGCACAGTCTGCTTCACCAACACCGTGGAAAGCGCCTGCCATGAAGGGGTTGTCTTCTACAGCGTTGCAGAATACAACCAGTTTTGCACAACCGATGCATTCTCTGTCTTTTGTCAGTTCTGCTGTTTTATGGATCACTTCACCCATTTCTTTGACAGCATCCATGTTGATACCGTTACGGGAAGTACCGATATTTACGGAAGAACAAACAAAGTCTGTCACTGCCATAGCTTCAGGAATGGAAGCGATGAGTTTTCTGTCACTTTCGGTGTAGCCTTTCTGCACCAGCGCAGAAAAACCACCAATGAAGTTTACGCCTACGGCTTTTGCAGCACGATCCAATGTCTGCGCAATACTTACATAAGAATCTGTTTTGCAGCCAGCTGCTGCAATGGCAATGGGAGTTACGGAAATACGCTTGTTTACAACAGGCACGCCGTATTCCTTTGCCAGTTCGTCACCGACTTTTACCAGATCTTTGGCATAAGTGGTGATTTTATTGTATACCTTTTCGTTAAACTTATCAATATCCGCGTCAGCACAATCCAGCAGACTGATACCCATGGTGATGGTTCTCACGTCCAGATTGGCGTTGTCGATCATCTGATTGGTTTCTAAAATTTCATTTCTTGTAATCATCTGTTTGTGACCTCCCATCAAATGCGGTGCATTGCGTCAAAAATTTCTGTATGCTGCATTTTGATTGCCAGTCCCATTTCTTCCCCGATGGAAGCCAGACCGTCTGCTGCCTTGTCGAAGTCCTTAGTCATATTAGTGATATCTACCACCATAACCATATCGAAGTATCCGCCCACGATAGTCTGAGAAATGTCCAGAATATTCACATTTGCTTCAGACAAAAAAGTGCAAACTCTTGCGATAATGCCTACTTTGTCGTGTCCCAATACTGTAATTACTGCTTTTTTCATTGTTTCTGACCTCCTTGAAATTAAGAAAAAGAAAATTTCCGTCTTTCTGCGGCAAAGTCCATTCTGGCAAAATGGCAGTCTGCTCCAGCAAAAAAGCCCTTAATAAACAGAAAAACAAGGCGTTTTCTGCACCTTGTTTTCTGTTTTATGGCACTATTCTAATACCAAAGGCATAGAATGTCCAGTATTATTTTGTACCGTCACTGAACAAAAAACTACTTTGACGTTACTTTATTTTTTTCAACGCCAAAAAACCCAGTAAAATCAAGGCTTTCCGCCATTGCCCAAACTGAACTGTCTGATATTTTTCAAAATATTTCTTTCAAATTTTTACAAAATACGATGTTTTTTCCAATCCCGTGTATGGTTTTCCACACAAAAAAGGTCATGCCCTAAAAGGGCATGACCAAATTTTGCTTTTGCTATATTAAGGAAACAATTAGTTTGTAGCTTTGCTTGCTTTGTATTTT
>NZ_CAJMDQ010000111.1 GCF_905212195.1 uncultured Anaerotignum sp.
AAGAGGGTATAAAGACGCCATATGAGTACAAAAGGAGTATAGGTATAAATTACTTTAACCCATCTGTAAAAAGCCAAAATAGAGGCGTTTGGAGCGCAAGCACTGTAAGAAAAATACTTAAAGACAGAACATACACCGGAGCTCTTATACAATGCCGCGAAAAGAAAGTAAGTTACAAAAGCAAAAAAGTTATTAGAACCAAACCGCAGGAATGGATAGAGGTTGAAAACTGCCATGAGAGCATTATTGATTCAGATACTTTTAAAAAGGCTGGGGAAATAATGCTGATACGCATAGATGATCCAATTGGACATGGTTTGCCGGGAAATCGACAGCCCCCTCCGGTGCAGTTCCTGTTCCTGCCGGTAAAGGGGAAGGGCCATCGTATACTTGCTGTTCATAATATGGGCCAACAGGCTTGGTGAAGCTACCCCGCTGCCAGGAATTAGTGGGGCGGGAACTTCGCTTTTCCGCAGAAAGGCATGGTCGCTGTTCCTTTCACAGCACCTACACGCATATGCCGTCTGTACATGCTCCACCACTTTATATTGCGCGGGAACATAGGCCAGTTCCCGGCGCAGCACCTCATGACCGCAGGCATGCAGCCTCCCGCCGCACTCCAAACAGACCTGCTCGGCTTCTGGCAGTTCATGGATGACTTGTTCCACAGGAAGGTCAGAAAAATCCAGTTCCCGTTTTCCTTTCTGTTTTCTCCGTCTATATGTGACCTGCTCCAGTTCTGGTTCCGGCATCTTTTCACATGACCCCAATTCCACCGCAGGGAACAGAGACACCTGCTCCAGGATCGCCTGTGTCTGCTCGCTGGACGCACCAAAACGCTGCCCTCGTACAAGCCGAAGCTGCTGTGTCAGCCAATCGATCTGCCGATGCAGGAATGCGATTTCATCTTCTTTTTTATCCAGCAGCGCACGCCACTCCGCTGCGCTTCTCTCTTGCGTTTTCATACTTAAATTATAGCAAAAAAGTGCCGTGATTTCAATCATCACAGCACTTTTTCTGCTTTTCTTAGATATCTTACTTATGGGGCTTAAACGGCACAATAGATTGACTTAGAAGATACGCAAACTCTTTCTCGCTGATCTCAACCACACGACCGGACTCTCCTTTCGGCCAGGGGTATGTGCCGCTCTGGGCCCGCCGTTTTCCCTGTTGAAAACTCTGACCATCCCATTCAATATACTTCAGCATACTGCCCGTTCCGTCACGGAACACATACACGCTCCCATCGTATGGATTACACCGCAAATGATAGCGGATGATTGCGGTCAATCCATCCAGGCCGGTGTACATGCTGGTCGTTCCGCATACAAGACGGACTCGCTTCCCACGTACTCCGCTTTTGCTCGCTCTGGCGGCCTGTGTCAGCTTTCCCAGCCATAGCTGGGTATCTGCGGCACTGATTCGGTGACTGCCTTTGCGAAATCCCCGCAAAGCATACCGGCCTGCCGCCGCGCATTCCCGGCTGCAATAGGTCCGCTCCACCCCAATGGTGGTGGCGATCGGCCGGCCGCACCACTGGCAGGTCCCTTCCACATGTGTCTGGTCCATCGCCAACAGGTAACAAAACCGGCTGCAATATTTCTGGCCTTTTTGCTTCCCTGGCAGCGGTGCTCCACAGGTCGCACATGTCTCCGCCGGTTCTTCTATACTGGGATTCGCTTTGTGATACGCCGCCCACCATTCGATCCTACACGGGTCACTGCAGAACCGCCGTTGTTTCCCTGTTCCCCATTCTGCCTGAAACTCTTTCCCGCAGTTGGGACAGATCGCTTTTGTTTGTTCTCTTGCCTGCCGTCGTTCCATGACTTTACGAGCATGATATTTGACCCGGCATTGGTCACTGCAAAACCGCCTTCGCCGCCCCCGCTCTCCACTTTGCTCCACGATATCCCCGCAGCCTGGGCAGATATCTACTGGCACATCATAATGCCGCTTGGCGTTATTGTATTTGTGCCGGCATGCATCACAGCAAAATTTCTGCCGCGTAATATGACACGTTGGTTCAAACGGCTGCCCGCAGTTCAGGCACTGCAATATTCGCTTTTCTTCACTCATGACCTCTCTGCCCCCTGACTTTTTACTCCCATCTTACCACAGGGGGAAAGGTCCTCCGCTATTTTACGCTTACAGATATTTTCGCGTTATTTTGGTAATCGGGGGGATTCGAACTCCCCCTTTCACAGATTCAAAGGCAATATCCTGAGAAGCGCCCTTTTTGCGGGCGCAGAATAGAGCGTTTTTCCTCAAAATTTCATACGATCTTTCAGGCGTCTGTTTGTTGGTTTCGTCGGAGCCATCAAAAAGACGCCCTTTTTCATTTCCAGACGTCAAAAAGGGCGTCTCTGCCTAATTCATCAACCGGTCGGAGCATTTTTCTATGCTCCGGCTTATTTTTTTGCAGGAGGAACACAAAATGGACAGTCAAAATGAAACGGCACAGCTCCGTTACCTCGAAGAGACCAGTATCCGCCTTCGCCGCATGGATTTTGAAACCATGCCTGCGGAGGATCAGCAGCTCCCCGTCAAATGGAACGGCAGCGACCTCTGCCGTATCACCGGCAAGGGCAGCGTGTACTATCGCCGGGAGGATAAGCTGATGGTTCAGGAAGATGCCCTTGTAAAAGCCAATGCAGTATTGCAATAATATATGTGACCATTATCAAAACCGGGGCTGTAGCGAAATAAAAATCACTACAGCCCTTTGCTTTTTTATGGACAATTTAGCTACAGTTTCTCGAAAGAATTCGCAAATTTGCCATTCTTCCAGACGTTTATCCAAACATTGCGCGGAAACGCGCCTGTGCGGCGCGGCCCGCGTCGGTCAGGCCATCACGGTCGCCGAGCAGATAGGCGACGATGCGGGAGAACATATCGAGGTCGTAGCTGTC
>NZ_CAJMDQ010000112.1 GCF_905212195.1 uncultured Anaerotignum sp.
CGTATGGCATTTGCTTCTCCTGCCGTATTTGCCATTGTGCCTGTGCAGGATGTGCTGAATCTGGACGGCAGCCATCGCATGAACCGTCCCGGTATCGCCGGCGGCAACTGGGGCTTCCGTTTCGACTGGAGCCAGTGGGAGGAAGGCTATACCCACGGTCTGCGGTATCTGGCGGAACTGTTCGGCAGATGTGCGGAAAGAGAAAACAGCGACTTTTAACGACACATATATTTTTTCAAATCCGCGGAAGGGCTTGGGGAACCAATGGTCAACACATTTGCTCCGCAAATGTCAGCCATAAATGGCTGCCCGCATCTCTTGCGGTGTGGGTTCCCCAACTGGAATCCGCAGTCGGAATTCACTTCCGACGAGGAAAAAGCCGGAGTTTCAAAGCTTTTGGGCTGATGGAACTCCGGCTTTATACTTCTGTCTACTCGTCAAAGGCCCCCATGAAATGAGCCTTTGACGACAGGGTATCGACTTTTCGATACCCTGAAAAGGCATTTCTTTGGGGAAATGCCTTTGCTTTTTCCCCATTTTGTGCTAAAGTAAAATGCGGATAGATATGTTTTTTGACATATATAAAAGGAGGAACAACATCTATGTGCGGCATTTGCGGCTTTACAGGACGTCTTATGACTTCCGAAGAAATACTGGAAAACATGATGAACAAAATCATCCACCGCGGTCCTGACAGCGGCGGCAAACATATTGACGACGGCGTTTCCATGGGATTCCGCCGTTTGAGCATCATCGACTTAGAGGGCGGCACCCAGCCCATCTACAACGAAAACAGGGATATGGTCATCACATTCAACGGGGAAATCTACAACCATCAGGAACTCCGTGAAGACCTCATCGCAAAGGGTCATGTCATGGGCAGCCATGCGGACACAGAAGTCCTGCTCCATGGCTACGAAGAATACGGCGAAGACCTGCTGCCTAAACTGCGCGGCATGTTCGCTTTCGTTATCTGGGACAGCAAGACAAAAACACTTTTTGGCGCAAGAGACTTTTTCGGCATCAAGCCTTTTTACTACTCCATCCAGAACGGAAACCTGGTTTACGGCTCCGAAATCAAGAGCATTCTGGAATACCCCGGCTTCAAACGGGAAGTAAACAAAGAAGCACTGGAAAACTATCTCACATTCCAGTACAGCGTCCTGCCCGAAACATTCTTCAAAGGCGTATTCAAACTGCCTCCTGCTCACTGCTTCACTTTCAAGGACGGCAAAATGGACATCAAACGCTATTGGGAACCTGTTTTCGAACCCGACCACAGCAAATCTCTGGAACAGTTTGTGGACGACATCGACAACGCTATGCAGGATTCCATCAAGAAGCATAAAATCAGCGACGTGGAAGTAGGTTCTTTCCTGTCCAGCGGCGTTGACAGCTCTTATGTAGCTGCGTCTTTCCATGGTGACAAGACATTCACCGTTGGTTTCGACTACGAAAAATACAACGAAATCGACTATGCAAAAGCATTGTCTGAAAAAATCCATATCGACAACTACAACAAACTCATTTCCAAAGACGAATACTGGGATGTAATCGGCAAGGTTCAGTATCACATGGACGAGCCTTTGGCAGACCCTTCTGCTATCGCCCTGTACTTTGTCAGCCAGACAGCAGCAAAACACGTGAAAGTTTCCCTTTCCGGCGAAGGTGCTGACGAATTCTTCGGCGGCTACAACATTTACCGGGAACCTCACGACCTGCTGCCTCTGACCAGACTGCCCCGTCCCGTGCGGAAAGCCATGGGCGCTGTAGCGAAAAAACTGCCCAAGGTAAAAGGCAGAAACTACTTGATTCGCGGCAGCAAGGACTTGCAGGAACGTTTCATCGGCAACGCTTTCATGTTCCAGGAAGAAGAACGTGAAAAAATCCTGAAAGCTCCCACAGGGAAATATCATCACACCGTACTGACACGCCCTTACTACGACAAAGTGGCAAATCAGGACGATGTGACCAAAATGCAGTATATCGACATCCATTTCTGGCTCATTGGCGATATCCTGCTGAAAGCGGACAAAATGAGTATGGCTCACTCTCTGGAAGTGCGTGTACCTTTCCTGGACAGAAAAGTATTCGACATTGCCAGAACCGTGCCTACAGAATACAAAGTCAACAAAGAAAATACCAAATTTGCTATGCGTCAGGCGGCACACCGTTATCTGCCCGACATGGTTGCGGAGAAGAAAAAACTGGGCTTCCCCGTTCCCATCCGTATCTGGCTGAAAGAAGACGCTTATTACAACCGTGTGAAAGCTGCTTTTGAAAGCCCTGCCGCAAAAGAATTCTTCAACACAGCGGAAATCATCAAATATCTGGATGAACACCGTGCAGGCAAGGCAGACAACAGCCGTAAAATCTGGACAATCTATATGTTCTTGGTATGGCACCAGCAGTTCTTTGAACAGGCTGCATAACAGAAAGCAAAAACAGCTGAAATCCTTACATACAAAGGGTTCCAGCTGTTTTCTTTTTATGCGGATTTCTGCCGTTCCCCATTACAGCAGAAAAATCAATTCTGTGACGATTTTCTGGATTTTCGGCTCCAACTGCAGGAATCGCTCCAGAAAAGGATTGGTCATGGTTTTGAGTTTCACGCCTTCCCTGCCCAAAAGTGCGTCTGTGGACACCCCCAAAATATCCGCCAGACGGCACAAATCCGACAAAGAAGGCTCATTCCTGCCGGATTCATAATTGGCAATGGCTGTATGGCTGTAATGCAGTTCCTTAGCCAGCGCCTTCTGGGTCATGCCGCAGATCTTGCGGTATTTCCGTAAATTCTGTGCAAATATGGTTTTCATGTGCTTGCCCCTTTCACCCTTTTTATTATATTTTTTACCATATTT
>NZ_CAJMDQ010000113.1 GCF_905212195.1 uncultured Anaerotignum sp.
CGGCAGCCGCCCCCAGCCTGTGCCGAAATTTTCTCCGCGCACTTCTGAAAGCGACCGCCTTTTTTATTTTATGTCAGGATTACAGTTTCGTTCCTTTTTTCAGAATGATAGGTTCTTCAGAAGATTTGCCGATGACTTGCTGACCTTCGGAGATAGAAACTTCTTTATCCAAGATGGCATTTTCCACCACGCAGTTTTTGCCAATACGAACGCCTTCCATCAAAATGGAATTGCGTACCACTGCGCCTTCGTCGATATAAACCTTACGGAATACCACACAGTGTTCTACAGTACCATTGAAAATAGCGCCGCTGCCGACGATACTGTCTGTTACGTCTGCCCCTGCGTTATATTTTGCAGGAGGTTCATCCTTGGGTTTTGTTTCAATATAAGGATACTGATTTACGAAAACGTCACGCACTTCTTTTTTCAGGAAGTCCATGTTGGTTTCAAAGTAACCATGGATGCCTGTACCGATGGTGCTCCAGTAGCCTTTGAATTCATAACCAAAGATGTTCAGTTTCTTGCTGTAAGGAATGATGATGTCTTTTACCAGACCGTAGCCGCCCTGAGGCACTACTTCCTGCAGCAGATCAATCAGCAGTTTTCTGGAGATCACATAAATACCCAGAGATGCGGATGTGGTCTGTGCCTGTTCGGGTTTTTCTTCAAAGCCCAGCAGACGTTTGTTTTCATCCATCTGCATGATACCGAAATGGGTCAGGTCTTTGCCTTCCATGTTCTGGTAAACCACAGTGATGTCTGCGCCTTTATCAATATGATACTGCAGAACATCACGATAATCCATTTTGTATACAGAATCGCCGGAAGCGATGATGACATATTCTTCGTTGCTGCGGTGCAGATATGTCATATTCTGATAAATGGAGTCCGCTGTGCCGCGGAACCAGTCATTGCCTGTGCTGCTGGTATAGGGTGTGAATACGAACAGGCCCCCCTGTTTTCTGCCGAAATCCCACCATTTGGAAGATGTCAGGTGGTCACGGAGAGAACGGGAGTTGTACTGTGTCAGTACAGCTACTTTCCCGATACCGCTGTTAGACATGTTGCTCAGTGTAAAGTCGATGGCACGATAGCAGCTGCCGATGGGCAGAGCCGCAGAAGCACGATGTTCTGTCAGTACGCCCAGACGGCCGTCGTTGTTACCGCCTGCCAAAATAATCCCAATTGCTTTCATTTAAATCCCCTCCCGAATCACAGATTTGCCGCTTTCCAGGGTACCGTCAGGGAAATCCTCCGCAACGGTATTGCCGTAAAGCACACAGTTTTTCCCAATGACAACACCTTCCGGTACGCTGGTATTTGCGCCCAGAACGGTAATACCTGTGTTGTAGATATTGGGTTTTGTTTCGTTGGGGATGTTTTCGCCCACACCCATATGTACGTTCTTTGCAACCTTGCAGTTTTCGTCAATGATGCAGCGGTCGATGACACAGCCTTCTTCAATGACTGTGCCGCCCATGATAATGGAATCTTTTACCACAGCGCCAGCTTTGACCACAACTTCAGGCCCCAGAACGGAATGGTTTACTTCACCGTAAATTTCACTGCCGTCAGAAATCAGAGATTCTTTTACCTTTGCACCGGCTGCCGTATACTGAGGCGGCTGATGGTCACTGTTGGTATAAATCTTCCAGAAATCTTCATACAGGTTGAATTCAGGCAGAGCTTTGATCAATTCCATATTGGATTCCCAATAGGATTCGATGGTACCTACATCCTTCCAGTATCCACGGAAGCGATAAGCGTAGAGGGTCTGGCCTTCTTCCAGCATTTTTGGAATGATGTGTTTCCCGAAATCGCTGTCGGCATGGATGGCATTGTCCTCAATGAGCGCTTCACGCAGTCTGCTCCATGTGAAGATATAAATCCCCATGGATGCCAGATTGCTCTTTGGATTTTTGGGTTTTTCTTCGAATTCATAGATCTTGTCGTCGTCTTCTGTGTTCATGATACCGAAGCGGCTTGCTTCTTCCATGGGCACTTCCAGAACGGCGATGGTTGCTGCCGCGCCTTTTTCCTTATGGAAGCGCAGCATCTGGGAATAGTCCATTTTATAAATGTGGTCCCCAGAAAGGATGAGTACGTATTCCGGATTGTTGCTGTCGATGAAATCGATATTCTGATAGATAGCATTGGCAGTCCCCATGAACCATTCCCCGGAATCTCCGCCTTTGACATGAGGCGCCAGAATGGTTACACCGCCGTTTTTCTTGTCCAAATCCCAGGGAATACCGATGCCGATGTGCTGATTCAGACGCAGCGGCTGATACTGGGTCAAAACGCCCACGGTATCCACGCCGGAATTGATACAGTTACTGAGTGGAAAGTCGATGATACGGAATCTACCGCCGTAAGTAACAGCAGGTTTCGCAACTTTCCGTGTGAGAATCCCCAGGCGGCTGCCTTGTCCGCCCGCTAAAAGCATTGCGATCATCTCTTTTTTACGCATATTACCAACCCCTTGCTTATTATGTACATCCTTGTACACATGTATATACAAGGATACAAGCCCATTATAACATAGTATCTGTCCAAAAGAAACACACACAATATATGAATTTTCATGATTTTTCGCTAAAAAAAAATGAACATTTATGCTATTGCAATTTCAAAAAGTTGTAAAATTTATAATATTTACAAAAAAAACTGTATAAAATATAGAAAAGCAAACCAAAAGAATTGCCATTCCCTCGCTGGTATACTATAATGGAATCCAATATAAATTCGAAATTCTGTGTAATTTGACAAATCCATAAAATTCGATAGAGGCGGTTGATTATGACACAAACAAAAGAACATATTTATTTTATCGGCATCGGCGGCA
>NZ_CAJMDQ010000114.1 GCF_905212195.1 uncultured Anaerotignum sp.
GGCTGCCGCTTCTCAACAGAGCAGCCAGCAGACCAACAGCCGTACAGTTTATGTTACCCCTACCGGAAAAAAATATCATTATAACAGCAACTGTAATGGCGGCAGCTATTCTCCTACCACGCTGGACAAAGCATTGTCTATGGGTTTGACACCTTGTAAAAAATGCGTTGGATGATTTGATAGCTATATAGGAAAAATGTTGCTTTTATAAAATATTCTTATAGACAGAATATTTCCGTGAAAACTGAAGTAGTTGAATAAATCAAAAAAAATCCCCTCTCCTGCGCCAACAGGAAAGGGAATTTCATAAAGCGGTCGTAAGATACAACCACATGTCGCAACTGTATTGTATCATAAGACCGCTCTTTTTGCTATACCCTAAATATAGGAAAAGGAGGTCTTTTGTATGGTAGCTATTTACGCAAGACAATCCATCGACAAAAAAGACAGCATCAGCATCGAAAGCCAGATTGCCTTTGCCAAACGGGAAATCTTTTCGGAAGAATGCAAAATCTACGAGGACAGCGGCTATTCCGGCAAAAATACCAACCGCCCTGCTTTTACAGAAATGATGCACGACATCCAAACGGGACAGATCGAAAAAGTGGTAGTCTATCGTCTGGACAGAATCAGCCGTTCCATCGTGGACTTTGCGGATTTCATCGACATTTTGGAAAACAACGGCATCTCCTTTGTTTCCGCCACAGAAAAGTTTGATACTTCCACACCCATGGGACGTGCCATGCTGTATATCATCGTTGTTTTCGCCCAGCTGGAGCGAGAAACCATCGCTGAACGTGTCCGGGACAACTATTATGCCCGTGTGAAAAAAGGCGCCTGGGGCGGCGGTCCTGCCGCTTATGGCTTCGATCTGGTGCGTACCACATTGGATGGTAAGAAAGCCACCATTTACACACCCAATGCAGATTTGGAAATCGTGTCCCAGATTTTTGATACATACGCCCAGCCTTATACTAGTCTGGCAGATGTGCAAAAAGTCCTGATCCGCAACGGTGCCCTTTCTGCCGGTGGCGTCAATTTTGACAGTGTGAAACTTTCTGGTATATTGAAAAATCCCGCTTACGTTCAGGCGGATATTGCCATTTACAATTACTACAAATCCAAAGGCGCCATCATGGCAAATGAACCAGAGGATTTTGACGGCGCCCACGGATGCATCCTTGTAGGCAAACGGGATGCCAGTGAACGGAAATATAAAGATGTATCTAATCACCTCCTTGCCATTGGGCACCATAACGGCATTGTTGACAGCAGTACATTTCTATATTGTCAGGAAAAGCTGTCCAAAAATCGGCAGATCAAAAACAGTGGAAAAGGGAAACATTCCTGGCTCACTGGGCTTGTGAAATGCGGTCATTGTGGTTATGCCTTTTCCGTCCGGTTTGCCAGTACTAAAGATGGGCGCATCCCCTATTTCGTCTGCTCTGGGAAGTATCTACATAAATGCTGCGATGCCAAGCAGACCCATCGAGTACGGGAAATCGAAGCGCAAGTGCAGGCACGGCTTATCCAAGAAGCAGAAGCCTACCATCTGGCAAGGGAAAAACGGGAAAACAATGTTATCAAGCAACATCAGCAAAAAATAGCAGACATTGACAGCAAAATCGAAAATCTGATTTCCACACTGGAAAACGTCAGCCAAATTTCTGCGGAATATATCAACCGCAGAATTGAAACTCTCCACCGGGAAAAGCAGCTCCTGATCCATCAGTATTCAGAAGCACTGACAGAATTCAATGCTGTTGAAATCATTCCTTTTACTGCGGAAGATTGGGAAAACATGTCTTTTGAAGACCGGCGGGATATTGCAAAAAGTATGATTGACCGGGTGGTTTTGAGTGAGGATGGCGTAGATGTTCGGTTCAAATAAAAAAGAGGAAAGCAATCGCTTTTCCTCTTTTCTTTTTGTTTCCTATGTATCCACATCCCACTGGATAGAATAATACCCGTTTTCCTTTGCCGTTCGGATAACATTATCATTATATTCTCCAAAGGGTGGCCGGAATAAATTCATATCAATCCCTGTCAGTTCTTTTACAGCCTGATGGCACCCCTGCAATTCCTGAGTGATCTGCTCTGATGATAAAGTACTCATATGAGGATGTGTTGCTGAGTGATTGCCCAAATCATGGCCAGCCGCAGCGATTTTTTCCACTTCTTCCGGATATTTGTCTACCCAATATCCGCAAAGAAAAAAGGTGGCTGTCACATCATTGTCATCTAAAATTCGCAGCAGCTCATCTGTATCGTCTGCACCCCATGCGGCATCAAAACTAATCGCTACTTTTTTCTCCTCTGTCTGCACACAATAAATAGGTAATTCCCGTTTTGTCTGGGCTGTCAGTACCGCGGAAGTGTATTCCGCCACAGGCGGCAGAAAATGGACGCCCACTCCAATGGCAGCCAGCACCGATACACCTAAAATGACATACTTCTTTTTCAAATGAATTGCACGGAAAAATTGCATAATCTTCCCTCCGTTTTTCTTCTATCCTATGCGAAAAAAATCTTTTCTATGATAAGAACGGACAAGTATCCAGAAAAGAAGACAATTTGTACTTCTGTTTTTTTGAATATACCACGTGCAAATCCATCTCTGTTAATAAATAAAAAACAGCGGCAGTTATCTGCCGCTGTCTGATTCCTATGAACTTAATGGATATCTACCCAAGATTCATAGCTGTTCTCATCTGCTCTTGTATAGTCA
>NZ_CAJMDQ010000115.1 GCF_905212195.1 uncultured Anaerotignum sp.
ATATTCGAACGCCCCCTGCACCGTTTCATTTGCAGCATTTTCCATGTCCTGTGCCAGAACTTCTGTACCGGAAATTCCTGCAAACAACACAGCGGCTACGCCTAAAGCAGCAACCCCGTATAATTGCTTCAAGTGTTCCATCCCCTTCGCATTTTTCCTGTTTTTTTGACATTTTTATTATAACTCCGACATATGATTCATGCAAGGTATTTCATATTTATTAATTGCATCTGCGGCCAATACAATTTGCAACCACACCGAAAACCCTTTATTCTCAACGAATTTTGTTATTTATAGATTTTTTTGCGGTTTTTCCTAATTTTATTCTATACATCTATATTCCATACTTTTAAGCACACACATATGTCCTTGGTATACTTCATACACACAAAAAAACCAGCACATTTCTTCCTGTAAAAAGAATGTACTGGTTTTGTTCACCATATTATTATTTGATTTATCTTATCTGGAAGAACTGCCGGAAAGCGGAAAATCGAAATATGTTTCCGGATAAGGTTCTTCTTTCAAATTATAGTGCCACCATTCATTTTCAAATGGCACAAATCCATGGCGTGTCATCAGGCCGCACAGGAGTTGACGGTTTTCATATTCTTCCTTTGTCACGTCCATACAGGTATGATGGGATTTCACATCCATAAAGTCAAAACATGTTCCCATCTGGAGCATTTCATTGGTTTTCAGGGAATACAGTGTCAAATCGACAGCGCTTCCACGGCTATGGCTTGATTTTGCAGCCACATACCCGTTGGAGAGCAATTCTTCCCGTTTGATATTGGGATAATGGATTTCTTTTCTTCTGCCGTCTTCCGGTTCTGCAGCCCATCTGAGAAAACAATTTACAGCACGCTGCGGACGATAGGAATCCCAGACCAAAAGCCCGTATCCCATTTGATTTGCTTCTTTTTGTACCTCTGCAAGGGCATCCGCCATTTCCTTCGCAACCACAATGCGATTGACTTCATATCCATCCACAGGTTTCCCTGTGAAATTGTCCCATGTTGCATACTTCGCATCCCAACGAATTCCGGGGATGGCTTCATCCAAAAAAACAAATCCTTTTTCCATGATTATTTTCCTTCCTGCAGTGCCATTTCGATACAGTGGTCAATCAGTTCAGTAAATGTCATACCTGTTGCCAGCATCATACGAGGATAACGGCTGTAAGATGTGAAACCGGGCATGGTGTTTACTTCGTTCAGAACGATGGTACCATCTTCCTGCAGGAACATATCCACGCGGGACAGGTCTTTGCAGCCCAGAACTTTGTACATTGCTTTTGCTGTTTCCTGGATTTCTTTCCGTTTTTCAACGGGCAGGTTTGCAGGAACTGTAAATACAGCGTTTTCGGAGCCTTCTTCGGGATGATCTTCCTGATGGATACGGAAAATACCATGAGACAGTGTGATCTGGTCTACTTCCCCTACTTTCAGGTCATCGCCATTGCCCATAACAGCGCAGCCAACTTCCATGCCACTGATTGCTTCTTCGATCAGAACTTTTTTGTCAAATTCTCTTGCAACATCAACAGCAGCCTGCAGATCTTCAGGTTTGGTTACCTTTGTTACACCAAAGGAAGAACCGGAACGAGCAGGTTTTACAAAAACAGGGTATTTCAAAGCAGATGCGTCTGCTTCTTCGCCATCATGCAGGATTTTGAATCCAGGTGCACGGAATCCATGATTGCTTACTGTCAGGTATGTCATGGATTTATCCATACACAATACAGAAGCAGGAATACCACAGCCAACATAAGGAATGCCTGTTACTTCCAGCAGACCCTGAATGGTGCCGTCTTCACCCATTTTGCCGTGGATCATAGGGAATACAACATCCAGAGGAATCAATTCATAAGTACCATCTTTCAGTACCAGCATGCCTTTGTCCTTTTTATTGCAAGACAACATTACATGCTGTGTTGTTTTTTCATCCCAGTCAGCTGTCGGTTTTTCGCAGAGCTTCCATTCACCAGATCTGGAAATACCGATGTACACGGGATCATATTTTTCTGTGTCGATATATTTCCAGATTTCTTTGGCAGACTTAATGGATACGTCATGTTCTTCAGAACAACCACCAAATAATACTGCAACCTTTTTCTTCATACGATTTGCTCCTTTCAAAACATCATGGATTCATTGTTTACACTGGTTCAATCAAGTAAATTCTATTGGATATCTGTACGATATATGAATCTTCTAAACCCAATCCTGTCGTTTCGCCACAATTTTGAAACGCAGATTCCATTTAACCTTAATAGTAAGAGTGTATCATAGATGGAAAAAAAGAACAAGATATATGGCATTTCTGTCTCTTTCCCCGGACTTTTAATTTTATCATGTTAGGCATAAAAATGCAACGAAAATGCCGTTGAATTCTATTTTGCTTTCAAATATATCGTGATGTTATTTTATGTATCTTTCGGTCATGACAGAACCAAAA
>NZ_CAJMDQ010000116.1 GCF_905212195.1 uncultured Anaerotignum sp.
AGAAGCCCCGCCAGCAATACGCCTAACACAGCACCATGCGGACGGCTGCCGCAAGGAGAAACAAGCCGAATATCCGGTGGAGCCACATACCACTAAGTTTTCCCAGCAGTTTAGCGCCGATTCTTCCGCCGATGATACCGCCGCCGGAAGCCCAAAGGGCAACCTGCCACACCATTTCTCCCCGCCAGAAATAAATCAGGAGAGAAAGGACGCTGAGGGGCAGTATCACCGCGATGGCAGTGGCGTGGGCTTTATGGGTTTCCACATGGAGGAACCGTTCCATGGCAGGCACCACTAAGGTACCGCCGCCGCTGCCGAAAAGCCCGTTGACAAAGCCTGTCACCAGCCCCGTCAGGCGTATTTTCCCCTTTTCGCCCATGGCTTACGCCCCCTTCGGTCAGTTCATCATGTTTCTGCTGTTGGTATTTGTGGCGTCATCCACGGCGTTTTTCATGTCATTGCCTACATTTTCCACGCCGTTTTTCACGTCATTTGCCATGTTTTCCACGCCGTTTTTCACATCTTTGGCAAAAGAGCCAGTATCTGTGCTTTTGGGTGTGCCGTAAGAAGTTCGACCTGTGTCCACTCCTGTATTGACGCCATAGCTTTCATCCCAATAGACATTGCTGCCATAGACATCATCCCGATAATCGTCTGTGGCACCCAGATTGTTTGCGGTATTGCCGCCGCAGCCGGTGACGCCCAGCATCACTGCCGCTGTGACAGCACAAATTGCCATTTGTTTCATATTGTATGCCTCCTTTTTGCCTTTGCAGACTGACTGCATGGTTATTGTCTGCCGAAAAAGCGGAAAAATCCTTGCTTTTTGCTGGAACAAAGGGCAAAATTTGGCAGTTCTGCGGATAGTAACGGCGAATAAAAGCTGTTACAATAGGGTTTATGTTTTGGGAAAAACAGTTGGGAGTTTTTCCCTGTATAAAGAAGGAGGTCATTTCTGATGTTATTTGAAGAAAGAAAAAGCGGCGTTCTGCTGCACCCCACTTCTTTGCCGTCCGTTTACGGCATCGGGGATTTCGGGGCGGAAGCGCGCCGTTTTGTAGATACTTTAGAGGAAGCGGGACAAAGCCTGTGGCAGATTTTGCCTTTGGTGCCCATCGGCTACGGCAATTCCCCTTACCAGAGCACATCGGCTTTTGCGGGAAACATCCTGCTCATCAGCCCTGATGAACTGGTGGAAATGGGGCTTTTGACAGCAGAAGATTTGGGAGAAATCCCCGCTTTTGACAAGGAACGGGTAGACTACGACGCTGTAAAGGCATACAAACTGCCCCTGCTCCACAAGGCTTACGAAACATTCTGCGCAAAAGCAGACGAAGATATGCAGGCGGACTTTGCCGCTTTCTGTGAAAAACAGGACGCATGGCTTTCTGATTTCGCCTTGTTCACCGCTTTGCAGGCACATTTTCGCGCGGAACGTGCCAAAGGCATCGACGAAGAAGAATATCTCACCTTCGCCGTGGATACCATTGATTTTCTTACAGAAGAACAGCAGAAAGATTACTTTGAATCCGCCTGCTGGAACACATGGCCCCGCACCTTGCGCAAGCGCAACGCTGCCAGCCTGAAAAAATGGACACGTCTGCTGGCAGATGCCATTGAGGAAGAAAAATTCTATCAGTATCTGTTCTTCACCCAGTGGCAGGCACTGAAGGCTTATGCCAACGAAAAAGGTATCTCTATCATGGGTGACACACCTATTTTCATGGCTTATGACAGTGCAGACGTATGGGCAAACCAGAAACTGTTCCAGCTGGACTCCATGGGATTCCCCACCGTTGTGGCAGGGGTACCGCCCGATTATTTCTGCGCAGAAGGTCAGCTTTGGGGCAACCCGCTCTATGACTGGAAAGCCCACAAGAAAACAGGCTACCTCTGGTGGACAGAACGCATCCACAAGGCACTGGAAGATGTGGACTATCTGCGCATCGACCACTTCCGCGCTTTTGAAAGCCATTGGGAAGTGAAATTCGGTGCGGAAAACGCCATTGTTGGGGAATGGAAAAAAGGCCCCGGCATGGATTTCTTCAAGACTATCGAAAAAACACTGGGCAAACTGCCTCTCATCGCCGAAGACTTGGGCATCATCACCGATGAAGTCCGCGCGCTCAGAGAAGAAGCAGGCTTCCCCGGCATGCGTGTATTGCAGTTTGCTTTCGGCAATGATAAAAACAACGCTTACCTGCCTCACAGCTGTGACAAAAACAGCGTCATGTACTCCGGCACCCACGACAACGATACCATTCAGGGCTGGATGGCTACCGCCCCAAAGAAGGATGTGGCCTATGCCAAGGAGTACCTGCGCCTGACCCGCCGGGAGGGCTACCACTGGGGGATGATGCGCGCCGCCTGGGCCTCCCCCGCCGATCTGGCCGTCATGCAGATGCAGG
>NZ_CAJMDQ010000117.1 GCF_905212195.1 uncultured Anaerotignum sp.
CTCAGCTGGATAGAGCAACGGCCTTCTAAGCCGTGGGTCGGGGGTTCGAATCCCTCCTGGTTCACTGAAAAGAGCAAAAGCGTAGCTTTTGCTCTTTTTTGATTCTTGACAGACCCAAACAGAATCGGTACAATAATATCGTTATGCGGATATGGCGGAATTGGCAGACGCACTGGATTTAGGTTCCAGCGGGCAACCGTGCAGGTTCAAGTCCTGTTATCCGCAGAGAAAAAGACGGCAGAAATTTTTCTGCCGTTTTTTTGTTTGTTGTTGACAAAATAGTAAGGTGCAGGTACAATCGTGTCATGTGAGGGGTTTTTCCGCCACCGGGTGGAAAAACAAGAATACCCGTATCCATTCCGGTAGGTCGCAGCAGGAATGGGTAGGGGTATTTTTTACGTTTAGGAGGAAAATAACCATGTTGGGAAAACAATATCTGAAATATGTATCCAGCAATATACTGGGGATGATGGGGCTTTCCTTTTATATTCTGGCAGACACCTATTTTGTGGCGGCAAGGCTGGGGGCGGATGGTCTGGCGGCGCTGAATATTGCCATTCCGGGGTATTCGCTGGTCAATGCCACAGGGCTGATGGTGGCCATGGGCGGCGCTGTGCGGTACACCATTGCCCAATCTCAGGGGCAGAAAAAACAGGCACATGAGATATTCACCAAAACCATGCTGACAGGCTGGTTTTTCGCCGCCATTTATCTCTTGATGGGGATTTTTCTGGCAACGCCTTTTGCAGCGCTCTTGGGTGCAGAAGGAGAAATCCTGCCCATGACGGCGGATTACCTGCGGATGATGCTTCTGTTTGGGGTATTTTTCATTTCCAATGACATGATGCTGGCTTTTGTGCGAAATGACGGCGCCCCAAGGCTGGCTATGATTGGTATGATTTGCGGCAGTTTGACCAATGTGGTACTGGACTATGTGTTCATTTTCCCATTGGATATGGGGCTGTTTGGTGCGGCACTGGCAACGGGCTTTTCTCCAGCGGTAAGCATGTGCGTCATGTCCATCCATGTGTGGAAAAAGAAAAACGGCTTTGCCTTTTGTCGGGTGAAAGAAGTGGCAAAAAGTGGACTGCTGTTCTGCAAACTGGGGATTTCCGCTTTTGTCAATGAATTTGCCACAGGCGTGGTACTGACGGTGTTCAATCTGCTGATTTTGTCCATCAGCGGCAATACGGGCGTAGCGGCTTACGGCGTCATTGCCAATATCGCGTTGGTGGGAACGGCGGTGTACACAGGGCTTTCCCAAGGGACACAGCCTTTGGTCAGCCAGTATTACGGCAAACGGGATCATCACAGTACCAGAAAACTTTATGGTTTTGCCATATCCACAGCCCTTTTGCTGGGGGCGGTGATGATTGCCATTGCATGGGCGTTTACGGAGCCTTTGGTTACCGTGTTCAATGGCGAAGGCAACGAAACTTTGCAGACCATGGCGGAAGAAGGCCTGCGGCTGTATTTCATTGGGTTCCTGTTTGCAGGCATCAATATCGTTTCGGCGGTGTATCTGGGTGCCGTGGAACAGCCTATGCCATCTTTTATCATTGCCATGGCAAGAGGCGTGGTGGCCATTCTGTTTTTTGCCTTTCTCCTTTCCTCTTTGCTGGGAATGTTGGGTATCTGGCTGGCATTTCCGGCGGCAGAAGGGGCTACCTGTCTGTTGACAGCGGTTTTTATGTGGCGGAGTCGAAAGGGAAAAACAAAAGAAGCGGTATAATCATCAAGTGTCATCTCTAAAAAGCAATTTCCCCTTAAGAAAACATTGATTTTCACTTTCTTGATTTCTTAAGGGGAATTGCGACGGCTGTCTTCAGAAGAAAACATATC
>NZ_CAJMDQ010000118.1 GCF_905212195.1 uncultured Anaerotignum sp.
CCTGCCGTTGGGCCTGCGGCTGGCTGGAAACCCCATGAAACTTTGGAAGAAAGCCGGGAGATACTGGAACAGGTATTTTTGAAAGAGCCTTATGTGTTTGCTATAGAGCAGGAGGGCAGGCTCATTGGTACCGTGGGTCTGGTGGATGATGGAAAACGGGAAAATGCGGGCGCGAAAATGATTGGCTATTCTTTGGCTTTTGACTGCTGGGGAAAAGGCATCATGACAGAAGCGGTGGAAGCGGTTTTGGTGTATGGCTTTGACCTGTTGGATCTTTCTATCATTACTGCCACATGTTACCCGGACAATCCCGCCTCTGCGAAGGTGCTGGAAAAATGCGGTTTTGTATACGAAGGCACTTTGCGTCAGGCACAGATACGCTTTGACGGCAAAGTACAGGATTTTCGCTGTTATTCTGTCACAAAGGCGGAATATGACGAAAAAAGACAGGGACTTTCCTCATAAGGTCTTGTCCGTCCATTGCCGAAACCTGCCTCATATCGTATAATAAAGGCAGAAAAGAAAATGGGGTGAGAACGTGGAAATCATCAACTGGAAAGAATTGCTCTATCCTTACGCCCAGACCGTAGACGAACTACTGTTAAAGTTTCGCAGTCTGGACAAAGAATGCAGACAGCTGGGCATTTATTCGCCCATTGACTCCGTAACGGGGCGGCTGAAACGTCCTGCCAGCATATTGGAAAAAGCAGGCAGAAAGCAGATTTCGCCGGATAGAATCGAAGAAGAAATTGAGGATATTGCGGGCATCCGTATCCTTTGTCAGTTTGTGGAGGACATTCCCAAGGTCATTGAAATGGTGCGCAAGCGCAAAGATATGACTGTCATCGAGGAGCGGGATTACATCACCAACACAAAGCCCAGCGGTTACCGCAGTTATCATATGATCATCCGTTACCCCCTCTTTACGGCACTGGGGGAAAAGACTGTGCCGGCGGAAATCCAGATTCGCACAAATGCCATGAATTTCTGGGCAACGGCGGAACATTCCCTTCGGTATAAATACAGCGGCAATATCCCGCAGGATTTGCAGGACAGACTGAAAAACTGCGCCGAAGCGGCTTTCCATTTGGATCAGGAAATGGCCACCATCCGGGAGGAAATCACCAATGCCCAGCGGCTCAACGAGATCAAAAACAATCTGGTAGCCAATATTCTGGAAAATATCCAGAATTTATATTTTGTGGCAAAACTGGATGATATGAACGAAATCAATAAGGAATTTATCCGTCTTTGGAACGGCGATGACATGGAAGCCCTGAAGGAGTTCAACGAGAAGCTGAACATCATGGCAGAAATGTATCGGGTATAGAAAGGAATTTGTATGGGATTATTTGCCATTGGGGATTTGCATTTCGGCTTTGCCGTCAGCAAGCCCATGGATATTTTCGGAGAAAACTGGAAAAATCACAGTGAAAAAATCATAGAAAACTGGAAACGGGAAGTAAAGGAAGAAGATACGGTGCTTTTGCCGGGGGATATTTCCTGGGGCATGTCGCTCGAGCAGTCGCTGCCGGATTTTCAGTTTATTGACGCGCTGCCGGGGAGGAAGATCCTCTTAAAGGGCAACCACGACTACTG